>JALOBU010000001.1 GCA_023228145.1 Bacteroidales bacterium
TTGAATACATCCTACAAAAATAAGGTTAGTGCGGTAATACCGCACTAATTTTTTTGCTAATTAGTTTATATTCTGATTCTTAAAAATATGAATTACACAAAAAACAGGGTAGAGTCAGAAGTCAGGATGTTAGAAAAGATCTGACATTACGAGGTACAATTTATTCTTATTAGTACGTTTTTAGAATGAGCTGTAATCAATATTAATTTACTGCTCATTCTAAAAAATCGTAATTTAGTAGTCTGAATTGTATTTCATGAAAAAGTTCCTGTTCGCTTTATTTTTAACAGTTTATGCGTTTTTTTCTGTTTATGCAACGCATCAGCGGGCAGGAGAAATAACTTATCGCTGGCTTTATGGCCTTACTTACGAAGTTACTATTATCACTTATACTTATACTCCCAGCCCTGCCGACAGGCCGGAACTTGAACTTTTCTGGGGTGATGGCACTTCTGATATCATTCAAAGAGTCGAACAAGTACATCTGCCAAACAATATCAGTTACAACAGATACACTTATGATGGTCCCGGTACAGGAGGTCAGCATACATTTCCGGCTCCCGGAACATATACTCTTTCTATGGAAGACCCTAACAGAAATGCAGGGGTAATTAATATTCCTAATTCTGTCAATATCCCAATGTATCTTGAAACAAAGCTGGTCATTAACCCCTTTTTAGGGAATAATAATTCTCCGGTACTCTTGAATGCCCCGATTGATAATGCATGTATATATCAGCCTTTTTTACACAATCCCTGGGCCTACGATCCCGATGGAGACAGCTTATCCTATTCTCTTACTGCCTGCAAAGGGCAGGGAGGGCTTGACATTCCGGGATTTTTTTATCCTCCCGCAAATAACACTTTTTCTATTAACCCTTTAACAGGAGAGTTGCTTTGGGATAGCCCCCAGCTAAATGGCGAATATAATATTTGTATTATTATTGACGAATGGCGCAATGGAATATGGATTGGTTCGGTGAGGCGCGATATGCAGATAACAGTAGTGTCTTGCATTAACCAGCCTCCGATAATACAACAAATTGCAGACACTTGTATTCTGGCAGGGACATTATTTTCATTAAATATACAGGCTACTGACCCGAACGGAGATATTATTACACTTACAGGTAATGGAGCTCCGCTCCTGATAACCCCAGGCCCGGCAACATTTCCTCAGCCTGTTCAGGGAACAGGAAGTGTAAGCTCCACATTCACGTGGCAGACGCAATGTGAGCATGTGAAGAAAGCTCCTTATCAGATGAATTTTAAAGTCATTGATGACGGATACCCTGTACAATTGGTTGACTTTATGTCTTTTTTTATTACGATTGTTGCCCCCGCTCCCGAAAACCTTTCAGCTACTCCTGACGGAAATAAAATAAATTTAAAATGGGATAAAAGCCTTTGTGCTAATGCTAAGGGTTACAGAATATTCAGGCGCAGCGGGTATTATGGCTTTTCCCCCGACCATTGCGAAACAGGAGTTCCTGCTTATACTGGCTATGTGATGATTGCACAATTGGATGATATCAACGATACCACATTTTTGGATGATAACAACGGGCAGGGATTGATTAGGGGTCATGATTATTGCTATATGGTTATTGCCTACTTCTCTGATGATGCAGAAAGTTATGCCTCAAATGAAGCTTGTGCTGAGCTCACTAGGGATGTCCCCGTTATTACTAATGTAAGTGTAAAAAATACAGATATAACTGATGGCTCTGTTATGATTGTTTGGACCAAGCCTACAGATTTTGATTCTGTTCAAATTCCCGGGCCATATAAATACCTTATTTACAGGAGAACAGGATTAAGCGGGACCAATGTAACACTGATTGACTCTCTCTCGTTACTCCAGGATACTGTTTATACGGATACTTTAATAAATACACTTAATTTTCCCTATCATTATCGTATTGATTTTTATAACGATGAACCCGGAAATCGTTTTTATGTTGGCTCTACCGAATATGCTTCCTCTGTTTTTCTTTCACTAACACCTTCCGATAACACTCTTACACTTAGCTGGCAGTTTGCTGTTCCGTGGATTCATGATTCTATGACAATATATCGCCAAAACCCTTCGACTATGCTTTTTGATTCGATAGGGGTTACTACTTCGTTAAGTTTTGCTGATACAGGGCTTGTGAACGGCATAGAATATTGTTATTATGTGAAGTCTTCAGGTCATTATTCAGCAAGCGGTTTTGCAAGCCCTTTGATTAATCTCTCACAACGAGCATACGGAAAACCCACTGACAACGAACCACCATGTCCCCCCTTATTGTCAGGCACAGTGGATTGTAAAGATATTAAAAATACATTATGGTGGTCCAACCAAAACAACGCTTGCGATGATGATATTGTTTCTTATAATCTTTATTATTCTCCTGGTGATGGTGCCGATTATTTTGTAATATTTTCTTCAAATAACATTGCAGATACGTTTTACATTCACCCAGGCTTGAACACTATTACAGGGTGTTACTATGTTACTGCCATAGATTCTTTTAATAATGAAAGCATACCAAGTAATTTAGTCTGTTTTGATATTGACCAGTGTTTACCTTATGAACTTCCTAATGTCTTTTCTCCAAACGGGGACGGTTATAATGATGTTTTTCGCCCATTCCCTTACGATTTTGTTGACCACATAAACATAGTTATTTTTAACCGCTGGGGAACCATTGTTTTTAAAACAGAAGACCCGGATATAAACTGGGACGGAAAGGACAGAAATTCGAAAAATGCTTGTAGTGTTGGCGTTTATTATTATATATGCGATGTGTTTGAAAAAAGGTTGCAGGGGCTAACAAAAAGAACCCTTCAAGGCAATATACATCTTATCAGGTAATTGTTTTTTAAAACAATTATTCATTTTTTTGCAACTTTCACTTTTTTTATATTATTTAGCGGAAATTTCTGAAAAATTAGTATTAATTAAAAAGCAATATTATGTCTGAACAAAAAAAATTTGTACCATTTGTGTCATCTGAGACCAACATGGCAGAGTTTACGCTGAAAGCCCTTTTGATAGGCCTTGTAATGGCTGTTTTATTGGGGGCCGCCAATGCATATCTTGGCCTGAAGGCCGGTATGACCATTGCAGCAACATACCCGGCAGCTGTTATCGGGATGGCCATATTAAAAATGATGAAAGGCTCCATTCTTGAAGAAAATTTTGCCCGTACCGTGGGCTCCATTGGTGAGTCTGTTGCAGCGGGAGCAATTTTTACGCTACCTGCGTTTTTTATTGCAGGGATATGGGACCCGTTTTTTACCCCGGGACATTATGTAACGTCAACTCTGATACTTATTGCCGGCGGCGTGCTTGGTATCATGTTTGTTGCATTATTGCGCCGTGTTATGGTGGATGATGCCGAACTGAAATTTCCGGAATCTATTGCTGCAGCCGAAATTCACAAAGCCGGACGCCGTGGAGGCGGAGGTTCTAAATTTTTATTCGGAGCCATGATAGGCGGTGCCCTTATCAAAGCTATGGGAGAGTTTAAATTTTTTGCAACGACATGGGAAAAATTTGTTGCTTTTGGAAAATCAACTATTGCTGGTACCGCTTTTCAGGGGCAGGGAGGCATGTTGCTCAGTTCTCCGGGAATCAGTCCGGCATACATGGGCGTTGGTTATATTATCGGGCCGAAGCTTGGCGCGTTAAACTTCAGCGGTGGCTTGATTGCATGGGGACTGCTGGCACCAATTATCTATTATTTTATTGCACCCTCCATTAACATGGATTTTTTGAACAGCTGGGCAGCGATTCTTCAAACTAAAGACCCCTCACTATCAACAGAAAATGCATTAGCCAAAGTAAGCGATTCTTCATTTCAGATAGGTCAAATCTGGCGTTTTATCGTCAGGCCTATCGCAATCGGAGGCATGTTAATGGGTGCCTGTTTCACACTTTTTAAAATGCGTAAAAGCCTTGGCGCCGGCATAAAGAGAGCGATAGGTGATGTGAAAAAAGCCGCCGGAGGCACAAACGTTACAGACCGCGTTGATAAAGATATTCCCATAACATGGGTTATCATTGGCATTTTGGCTGTTGCTATAATGACTTTTTGTATTACATTTTTTATTTTTAGTGCAGGAATACTTGTTTCGGTTGTAGCTGCTACTCTGATGATAATACTCGCATTCTTATTTGCCGCAGTATCCGGATACCTTGTGGGTATTATGGGTTCAAGCAACAATCCTATCAGCGGGTTAACATTAACGGCACTGGTTGTAACGGCTTTGATACTTTTTGCTCTTGGCGTAAGAGGCGAAGAGGGCGTTGCTTCTGTATTGGGAGTTGCTGCTATTGTATGCGTCTCGGCTGCGGTTGCCGGAGAAATGCTACAAGATCTAAAAGCAGGGCATATTCTGGGTGGTACACCTTGGAGGATGCAAATCGGGGATATTATTGGCGTTATACTTGCAGGCGTGGTAATGTTTGGTGTGTTGGTGATATTAAATGAAGGCGATATTGCTCAGGGAAAAATTCAGGGATATGAAGGCGGGTTTGGCAGCAAAAATCTTTCTGCGCCACAAGCAAGCCTAATGGCAATGCTTTCAAAAGGGATAGTGGGAGGCCAGATGGCATGGCCGTTGATTATTGTTGGGATGCTGATGGGACTTGCTTTCATATTGATGCAGGTAAAAAGCCCCATGCTTGTAAGTGTCGGGATGTATCTTCCTCTTGAAACAACGTTTGCTATTTTCCTGGGAGGTATTGTTAAAGGTATTGTTGAAATTATTCAGAAACGCAAAAATTTCTCACTCGGCCAGGCGGTGCGTACCGAAAATGTCGGTGTGCTGCTGGCTTCAGGATTCATTGCCGGAGAAGCATTGATGGGGCTCGTTTTTGCCTTGTTGTATTTCTTAAATGTTCCCACATTTTCTATATTTGAAAATCCTTCTTTCGGCGTAAGTATCATTGTTTTAGTGCTTATTGCTGTCGCTTTAATATGGCTTCCGGTTCGCAACAGGGGTGCTGCAGATGCTCCGCCTCCGCCTAGCGGAAACTTCTAAAAAATTACAAATGGGGTTTTGTTCTGCAAAACCCCATTTTTTTTATAATTTTATACTGTGAAAACGAAAGTTGCATTGGTTTTATCAAGCGGTGGATGTAGGGGGATAGCCCACATCGGTGTGATTGAAGAGTTGCTGAAAGACGGCTATGAGATTTCTGCAATTTCTGGCACATCCATAGGTTCGGTTATTGGAGGAGTTTTTGCCTCCGGAAATTTGGGGCCGTTTACGGAATGGCTTTGCCAGCTCGATGAAGTGGATGTTTATGACCTGTTAGATTTTACGTTTACCGGTCAGGGATTTATCAAGGCAGAACGTATTTTTAAACAATTTGAGAAATTTATAGGATGCAGAACTTTTGAAGAACTTAAAATACCATTTGCTGCCGTGGTAACAGATATTACCAGGCGAAGAGAAATTGTTTTTGACAAAGGCAACCTGATCATGGCCATACGTGCCTCGATAGCTATACCATCCATTGTTACTCCTGTGATATATAAAGATATGATTTTGGTTGACGGCGGTATCATTAATCCCATACCCGCAAATTGTGTAAAACGAACCGAAGGAGATATCCTTGCCGTGGTGGATGTAAATGCCAATATACCGTATAAAAAACCCGTATATATTCCCAGACCAAAGTTTAAAAAATTTTCTATTAAGCGTAAAATACTGAGTTTTGCCAAGAGGCGTTACAACTTGTTTTCAGGCGAAAAAAAACTTACAGAAGATACTCCCGGATATTTTACAGTACTCGACAAATCATTTGATATTATGCAGGATTCGATATGCCGGCTTACCATACTTAAGGAAAAACCCCAAATAGAAGTGGACATCTCACGCGATGCCGCTTCCACTTTTGAATTTTACCGTGCCGAAGAATTGATTGAAGCAGGGCGGGAAGCATATCACCTGGCGAAACAGTTAAAATCAGCAAATGAAAATAATTACAACATCTAATAAATTCCAGATATGAATTTTTTCCAAAGAAGAAAAATACTTAAAAAATTGAACTATATGGAAGCCACCCCCATAAGAAAAAGCAATTTCGAAACTAACGAAGAAGGTGTGGTAACGCTGGTTGTTCCAAAATTTAAAAATCAGAAATTCAATGAATTTATGCTTAGCCCGCGAAAAAGGTTTTTCCGGATTACCCTTGACAAGCTTGGGTCAGCCGTTTGGAGCCAGATAGATGGCACTTCCCGGGTTGCGGATATTTGCAGCCGCTGCCTCGAAATTTGCGGAGATAGTATTATGCCGGTAGAACAAAGGGTAACAAAATTCCTTAGCACTTTATACGAAGGCAGGTATATTTCATTCAGGGAAATTGAAAAGTCAGAATAATACTTGAGTTTTACCTTACCACGGAAACAATACCCTTGATAACACCATGGTTGTTCCGTTTATCTTTATAACTTAAAATGTAATAGTAAGTTCCTGCAGGCTGGTTACGGGCATCCCAGTTATTCTGGTAGTTGGAAGTTTCTAAAACGGTGTTGCCGTTACGGCTGGCTACGATTAAAGTGTTTTCGGGGTATTTATCAATGTTTTTTATCACGAAGTAATCATTATACCCGTCATTATTAGGCGTGAAAACATTTGGAATTTCAAGGGAATATACTTCAGCGTCAATTTCTTCGATAGCAAGTTCGTCCAACTCATCAAAATTTATATCGGGTATCACCTCTTCGTCGGCAGAAACGGGGTTGTGTTCAACAGGCTTGTCGGGAGAGTTGACTTTTTCAATATATTGCTGTAGTGATGTTTGGTAGTTGGTTTTATTTGTTTTGACGGTATCTGTTTTCACAGAAGTGCCAGAGGTATTATCTTTTAAAGCCGGTAAATTAGTATTATTGTTTACAAGATTTTCCTGTCTGTTGTCAATGGACGAAACAGTTGTAATCCTATTATTATCTAGTTTTTCGCTGGTATTATTCTCTATAATTTGGGGGCTTTTTTCAGTTACAATATCCATGTTTAGATTATTGCCAGGCATTGTGGTTTGAATCCCGGTTTCTTTTTGTTGAACGTCTTTTCCTTTATTAATAACATCTGTAATAATATAGGCTGAACCGAAAACAACGCCCGCGGTAAGGCAGGCTGCCGCGGCATAGCTGAGCCATATTTTAATGTGTGCACCGGCAGCTTTAAATTCAGGCCTGAAAGAGTTTTTAAATTGTCTGAATGTTACAAAATCCGCTACATTCTTTTTAAATATCTTAGTGCTTAATTTACCCCAGATATGTGAAGAAACATCCGGCTGATAATTCTCGAAAGAGGTTCTTAAAAAATCATCCAAATTTTTTTGTCCGTTACCGGGTATTCTGTTCATTTTTTTCTGTCAGTTATTGTTTAGATAACTTATCCTGTATTATTTTTCGTGCCTTCGATAACTGTGATTTTGAAGTCCCCACAGCTATGTTCAGCATTTCTGCTATTTCTTTGTGCTTATATCCTTCCACAACATAAAGGTTAAGCACCATTCTGTATCCGTCGGGCATTTCCTGCATGGCAGCCATAATCTCGTTCACTGAAAAATTGCCTGTAACATCAAAGCTTTCATCTTCATCAATGTCCGACTCGGCAATATTGTCAATTTCGGCATGAAAATAGTGTTTCAGGTTTTTACGGTAGTTATTGATAGCATGGTTCACTACTACTCTCCTTACCCACTGGTCCACATAACTTTCGCTCCTGATGGTGTGGATTTCGGATAAAACAGTCATAAAAGCCTCCATCAACACATCTTCTGCCTCATCTCTGCTTTTGCAATACCTCAAACAAACGCCCATCATAGATGACTTGTACTTCTCAAAGAGGGCTTTCTGCGCTTTTCTGTTTCCGGCAATGCAGCCCTCTATTATTTTTTTATCAAGCCCCATCTACGGTGTTTTAGACGATAAAAATATTAAAAAGGTTGTATGCATGCTGTATTTTTAAAAAATTAATTTCTCATATAAAGTACTATAATTATTAACACATTGCTCCTTCGGCTTATTAATAGTCCTTTAGGATTTTAATGTCAATAAAAAACATAAGTTTTATTTGTCTTATTTTTAACCGATGTCAAAGTAAAAGTTATTCATTGTGAATATTTTTCTTATGGTACTTTTGGCTTGACCCAAAAGTACCCAAAAAGTCAAGAAAATATATATCGAGACTTCGCACAGGCAACTTCCTGACACCGCCATATTTTCTGGCTACCGCACTTTTAAATTAAGTTTGATTGATAGTTAACTTACATTATTTATTTTGTTCTTCATTAACAAATCGTTTTAAACCCCATGACTTGCTAAGTTGATTTATATAATTCAAAGCAGTTTCTTAAGTAATTTATTTTTCCTCTTGTCTAAAGGATGTAAATTGCTGAAAACCAATTCTTCCTTTAGGACAGAGGCAAAAACGAAAACTTTAATTTACATCCTTTATTACAAGGATAACCTTCATAAATTATTGCATATATACAGAAACATGATATAAAAAAAAGGATTTATGAAGGTTTACGAGCAGGTCTGTGTTGCGGCAGTGGGAGCGAGTCTGCCTTGTCGGCAGGTAACAAAAAAATCCAAAGTTTTATAGAAGAAATTTATATCGGACACTAATGTAAATTAATAATTATTACATTTGTTGTTCTGCTTTAAGAAATATTAACTCAAAATTTATGTATATGGGAAATGTACTTAGTAATTTGAAACCTGCCGCTTTATGGAAAAACTTTGAGGATATCTGCGGCATTCCTCATCCTTCAAAACACGAAGAAAAAATTCGCGAACATGTCCTGAACTGGGCCAAAGAGCATAATCTTGCCGTTATTGTTGACGAAGTAGGAAATGTCATCGTTAGCAAACCTGCAACACCGGGTATGGAAAACCGTAAAGGAATTATTTTACAGGCGCACCTCGATATGGTGCCTCAGAAAAATTCTGATACCCAGCATGATTTTCTGACTGACCCTATCCTTCCACGAATAGTTGACGGCTGGGTACATGCCACCGGAACTACTTTAGGTGCTGATAACGGTATCGGCATGGCAGCCGCCATGGCTGTAATGGAAGCAACTGACCTGGTTCACGGACCATTGGAAATGTTGCTCACTGTAGATGAAGAAACAGGTATGACCGGAGCTTTTGGTTTGAAAGCCGGGCTTCTGAAAGGCGAAATTTTGCTGAATCTGGATACGGAAGAAGAAGGCGATTTATGTGTGGGTTGTGCCGGAGGTACCAACGCAAACATGACATTTACTTTCACCAATGAACCTGTAACAGACGATGTGGAAGCGTTTAAAATAAGCGTAAAAGGTTTGAAAGGCGGCCACTCTGGTGTGGACATCCATTTGGAAAGAGCCAATTCAAACAAACTGCTGAACCGTATTTTATGGCATGCATATTACAATCTGGGCCTGCGTTTGTCAGGTATTGACGGCGGAAGCCTGCGGAACGCCATCCCGCGTGAGTCATTTGCTGTGGTAACATTACCCAAAACCAACGTTGAAAAATTCAAGAAGTTTGTTAAGGAATTAACACAAATCGTAATTAACGAATATAAAAATGTGGAAACCGACATCACGATACTTGTTGAACCATCCGAAAAACCTGCTTCATGGATTGATAATAAAACAACCGCCAACCTGCTGAATGCCATTTATGCCACTCCTAACGGCGTCATCCGCGACAGCCAGGATATGAAAGGACTTGTGGAAACATCCACCAATCTGGCTATTGTAAAATCAGAAAATAATGAAGTAAAAATACAGTGTTTACTCAGAAGTTCTGTTGATTCTGCAAAGGACGACCTCGAAAAAATGTTTGCCGCCGTTTATAACCTGGCCGGAGCAGCATATGTTTTTGAAGGAAAATACCCGGGATGGAAACCCAATATGGATTCTCCGATACTCAAAGAAATGCTGCTGGCTTACGAAAAACAATTCGGGAACAAACCACATATCAGCGCCATACACGCCGGTCTGGAGTGTGGCCTTCTTGGAGGTGTTTATAAAAACTGGGACATGATTTCTTTTGGCCCGACAATTAATTACCCGCATTCGCCGGATGAAAAAGTCAATATTCCTTCTGTAGAAAAATTTTGGGCATTTTTAACCGAAACATTAAAAAATGCTCCGAAGAAAGACGTCGCTTAAGATTTAGTATCTGTATAGTTGGCCGATAGGTTTTAGATATAAAAAGAGGCAGTCATTATTGGCTGCCTCTTGGATTTATATAGAGTTTTAAGAATGCTTTTTTGATTTAATTACTTTCAATAATTTTAAACAGTTCGTCAAGTTTTGGAGTTAAAATAATTTCTGTGCGGCGGTTTTTGCTGCGGGCTTCAGAGGAGTTTACAGCATCCACGGGATAGTATTCGCTGCGGCCTGCAGCCGTGATGCGCACCGGTGCAATTTTGGAGCCCGAAACCAGGATACGTACTACCGTTGTGGCGCGTTTCACACTCAGGTCCCAGTTATCAAGAATTTGGTCTGTCCCCTTATAAGGTACATTGTCCGTATGCCCTTCCACCATGATATTGATATCTGTATTGGTTTCAAGAACTTTTGCAAGTTTTTTCAAAGCATCAGTACCTTTGGCAGAAACTTCATATTTTCCGGATGCAAACAAAAGCGATTCGTCCATGGACACATAAACTTTTCCGTTTTTCTGTTTAATGGTAAGGCCTTTATTTTCATAACCCAATAAGGCTTCTGATACTTTGTTCTTTAACGCATTTACGGCAGAGTCCTTTTTGTCAAGAATGGATTGTAGCTCATGAAGTTTTTGCTGTTTCTCATCAAGTGTTGCCTGCATTTCATTCAGTTTAGATAGTTTGGTGTTGAGTTCGTTTTCCAATTTCTTCAGTTCATCTTCTTTTTTTTGCAGGATTTCTTTTGTTTTTTCAAGTTCCGAAATCAGCTTTTGGGTTTCATATTTATTCCCTTTCATCAATTTCAGGTTATTGTCCAGAAGGGTATCATAAGCAGCAGATAAGTCATCGTATTTTTTTGTCAGCTCGCGTAAATTAGCGCCGGTAATTGATGAATCAGACAACAAACGCTCATTTTGTTTTTTAAGCCTGTCGTTTGCTGAAGTGAGCTCATTAATTTTTGTTGAATATTCAAGGTTTTTACTTTTCATCAGGCTGTTTTCTTCCAGGCAGTTTTTATGGTTTGATTGCAATTCCTGAAATTTTTTTGACGAAACACAGGATGTGAAAAGCAGGGCTGCAAAAAATAAAAGCAAAATGGCTTTTGATGTTTTCATAATAATTTTTTTGCAAAGGTAGTTTGAGAAACAAAAAGCCTTAATCTGCGGAGAGTTAAAATACTAACAAGTGATTGTTAAGAGAATACATCTATTTGTAAGCCGTATTAAACTTTAAAAATCCATTTCCAGTAATGTAGGGCAGTGGTCGGAATGTTTTGCCTCGGGAAGAATTACAGCCCGTTTCATAAGGTGTTTTATAGGTTCACTTACCATCTGGTAATCAATTCTCCATCCCAGATTTTTCGCCCGTGCATTTGCCCTAAAACTCCACCAGGTGTATTGATGGGGCTCTTGGTTGAATTCTCTGAAAGAGTCAATAAACCCTGAATCTATAAATTTAGAAAGCCACTCCCTTTCTTCAGGTAAAAAGCCCGAACTGGTAGCATTTCGTATGGGGTCGTGTATGTCTAAAGGTTTATGACAAATGTTATAATCGCCGCAAATAACAAGATTGGGCCTTGTTTTTTTAAGTTCGCTCACCCATTCCAGAAAGTCCTCAAGCCATATCATTTTAAATGCCTGCCTTTCATCGCCACTGGAACCTGAAGGATGATAGACACTTATAACAGAAATATCTCCAAAATCAACACGCAACATCCGCCCTTCATCATCATATTTCTGAATGTTCATGCCGTAAATAATATTGTCTGGCTTATGTTTGGTAAGAATCCCAACACCGCTGTATCCTTTTTTCTTTGCCGAAAACCAGTAATTATGGTATCCGGCAGCTTCAAATTCAAGCACAGGTATCTGGTCGGGCTGTGCCTTGGTTTCCTGAAAACATACAATATCTGGGTTTACATTATGTATCCACTCCAACAATCCTTTTGACAAAGCAGCACGAATCCCGTTCACATTATAGGTAACAATTTTTCTCAT
The DNA here is from genome assembly GCA_023228145.1 of Bacteroidales bacterium. Classification (NCBI taxonomy): domain Bacteria; kingdom Pseudomonadati; phylum Bacteroidota; class Bacteroidia; order Bacteroidales; species Bacteroidales bacterium. The sequence continues at coordinate 12,168 of JALOBU010000001.1, forward strand.
TTTTTCGAAATTTTTATGCTAAACTAATCATTTTATAAATGTTCCGTTTTAAAAATTAAATTTGCATAACAAATCAGGTTATTTTGGTGCTTTTTTTCAAAAAATCAAAAAGTGAAAAAACTGAACTGCTGCCGGATCAGGAACTGATTGAATTATACCGGAAAACCAACGATACGGTTTATATCGGTGAGTTATTCGACCGTTATGTTCATCTAGTGTATGGCATTGCATACAAATATTTTGAAAGGGAAGACGACCGCCGTGAAGCCGTGATGCAGGTTTTCGACAGGTTGTATGAAGCGCTGAAAGAGCATGAGATAACAAATTTCAAAGCCTGGCTTTACAGTGTTGCAAAAAATCATTGCCTGATGATATTGCGAAAGGATAATACCGTAACATTTAATGACCAGATTCAATTGAAAAATTTTCAGCAGGATTTTATGGATTTTGAAGGAGAAATGACTCTAAACCATATTAACGATGAAATATTAGATAAAAAACTACCGGAAGCCATAAAAAAATTAAGCGATGAACAAAGAATTTGTATTGAATTGTTTTATCTTCATGAGAAATCCTATCAGGAAGTTGTCGAAACAACAAATTTTTCATTAAACCAGGTTAAAAGTTATATACAAAACGGAAAAAGAAATTTAAAAATCATGCTCGAAAACAACAGATGAAAACTCTTGATAAACATAATGATATTTTTAACTCCTCTGGCTGTATCACTCAGGAAGCTTTTGTTAAGTACCTGAATAACGGACTGCCTGAACCGGAAAAATATCTTTTTGAGCAGCATCTTGCTGTATGCTTGTTGTGCAGCGAAGCTTTGGAGGGTTTTGAAAAAGCCCCGGATAAAACAGCTGTTTATAATGAAATCAGTGAAGCCATGCTTGAATTAAATAAGAAGTTGTTTTTGAAGCAAACATTAAATGTTAAAAAAAGCGGACTTAAGAGAACATTAATTGCAACATCAGCTATTGCAGCCAGTATTTTGCTAATTACCGGATTGTATTTTCTTTTTAACATACAGACCAAAGACATAAAGCAGGAAATGGCTATTGTTCAGGAAAAAGAAATGAGCAAAAGCCCGGCTTCAGAAAAATATAATGAAGAAATTTTATCTGATATTGCTTCTGAACAAAAAAACAGGCAGGAAACACAGGAATCATTAAAATACGAAACGTATCAAAGGTCTGTCACAAAGATACTAACTGATATTGATTATGATAATAACAATGATATAGAAAATTCCGGGGAGAAGGTTGAAGAGAAAAGTACAGGTATATATGCCGGGTTGTTGGATGACGGTGTGGTTTTTGGCGCTAATGATGTTGACAAGGTTCAGGTAGATACTTCAACAAATCTTGTTCCGGGCCAGGCAGTTGCAGTAGTTACCGAAGAGGAAATTGCAGGAGATGTTGCTATAGGAAAAGCATTGACCAAAAAGACAAGCCAGGAAAAAAGTATTGTATTGTCGAAAGCCGAAACATCAAAAAACGATGATGTAACGACTGATGAAACAGTTTCCCGCACAGAAGACCAGTCGGGAATAACTCCGGCATTATCTTTATATGATAATTACAGATATAAGGAAGCTATACCAAAGTTTAAAGAGGTGATAAGGGGAAATAAAATTGATTATCAGGCAATATATTTTCTTGGCATGTCATATTATTATGAAGGCAAGAAAGACTCGGCATTAATTTATTTTGACCAATTGCTTAAAAAGAAAATCCACACATACTACGAACAGGCATTATGGCAAAAAGCTATAATTCTTGAGGAAAAGAATGAAAAAGAACAGGCAAAGGAATTATTCAATGAAATTATTAAACGGGGAGGTTCATTAAAAATTGATGCCAAATTAAAGATGGATGAACTCAACAAAACCAAATAAAACCTATCCCGAATCAGCCATAAATAAAGTTTTTGCACTTGTTGATTGCAATAATTTTTATGCTTCCTGTGAGCGCGTTTTCAATCCGAAGCTTGAAAAAAAACCTGTTATTGTTTTATCCAATAATGATGGCTGTGTTATTGCGCGTTCTAACGAAGCCAAACTTCTGGGAATAAAAATGGGTGCACCTGCGTTTGAGTTTAAATCTCTTATAGAAAAAAACAAGGTGCATGTTTTTTCTTCAAATTTTGCTCTTTACGGTGATATCTCAAACCGGGTGATGAATATACTTTATGACATGGCTCCTGATGTGGAAATATATTCCGTGGATGAAGCTTTTCTTGACCTCTCAAGCCTGAAAAATGAAAATATTTCAGCATTTGCAAAAAAGATACGGATAACTATCAAACAATGGGCAGGAATTCCTGTTTCGGTGGGGGTTGCCCCAACAAAAACCCTGGCAAAAATTGCAAATCATCTTGCAAAAAAGAATTCCTCTTATGCAAACGTGATGAACTTCTGGGAACATGATGATACAGATAATTTGTTGAAACATATCCCTGTTACAGAAATATGGGGTGTAGGGCGGGCCTACGGGAAGTTCCTTCAGAATAAGGGCATAACGACCGTGTTTGATTTTAAACAGGCAGATGAACCATGGGTTCGCAAGCATATGGGTGTTACGGGGGCACGGACATGGATGGAACTACGGGGAGTTTCATGCCTTCCGCTTAATATGGTAATTCCCGACAAACAAAGTATTTGCACATCACGTTCTTTTGGAAAAACATTAGAAAATTATGAAGATATAGAACAGGCAACAGCTACCTTTGTTTCCCGTGCTGCCGAAAAATTAAGACAACAATATTCCTGTGCTCGTTCCGTAAATGTTTTTGTGATGACCAACCGTTTTTCAGACACGCCGAAATATGTGAATTCTATCATGGTTCAGCTGCCTGTGGCAAGCAACATTACTTCGGAACTGGTTCATTATTCATTAAAAGGGTTGAAAAAAATATTTTGTAAAGGTTATAAATACAAAAAATCCGGCATAATTCTCAGCGACCTGATACCTGAGAATCAATTGCAATATAGCTTGTGGGATGATACAAACCGCCGGAAAATGACAGAATTAATGAGAATAGTTGATAATATTAACAAAGAAGTAGGTCAGGACGCTGTGAAGCTAGCTGTACAAGGCACACGGCGCAAGTGGAAAATGCATCAGGAAAGATTATCTCCTCAATATACAAGCAGGTGGTCGGATATTTTAACAATAAAGATTTAAACAAAATATACCGTTTTAGTTATAAAACTTATTGTATATTTGCAAGGTATTGCAACCTTTAGGGTGATTTTTTCGTCTAAAAACCTGCAAATAAACATGAATACCAAATAAAAAAAATAAAAAATACGTTTTTTAGGAAGTAACTGATAATTATTCCCCATGAGAGTCAAAATAAAAAATTTTCTTGTTTTATTAATAATAAGCTTTTCTGTCACGCAAGTTTTTAGCCAGCCGGGATGCGTTGGGGTTACTATTACAACCAACGGTGGTAACGATATTACACTACCTTGTAATGAACCATGTATTACATTGGAAGCAACAACTGTACAAACCAGCGGGGCAACAACTACTTATGAAGTTACTTCAATTCCATATAATCCGCCTTATCCATATACAGGAGGAACGCTTATCCCCGTTTATTATGATGACGATTGGAGTCCTGTAATTAATATTCCGAATTTTCATTTTTGTTTTTTCAGTCAGCCTTATGATAATCTTATCATTGGCGATAATGGTGTAATTTCTTTTAATACTGCAGCTGCCGGAGGTTTCTGCCCTTGGACTATAGATTATGGAATCCCCTGTAACTATGGGTCCCCAATGCACATTTTCGGAGCCTTTCATGACACATATTTACCCGCCGGTGGAAACATGTATTGGTCAGTTGAAGGTACAACACCTTGTCGAGCCTTTGTTTTTAAATTCAATCAGGTTGCACATTATTCATGCAACAGTATTAAAACTACACAACAAATTGTGTTGTATGAAACAACAAATATGATTGATGTATATATTCAGTCAAAACCAGTATGTTGGGATTGGAATGACGGATATGCAGTAGTTGGTATTCAAGATCAGAGTCAGTCAATTGCTTATACTGCCCCAGGGCGGAATGCGACAGCATGGACAGCTACTAATGAAGCATGGCGTTTTACTCCTGTAGGGTCATCTTATGTTGAAACATACTGGTATGAAGGAACAAACCTGATAGGCACAGGAACAACCGTTAATGTGTGCCCCACAGGGACCACTACTTATACTGCAAGGGCAAATTATAATACTTGTTGGGGTGCGGTAATCCCTGTTGAAGACAATATAACTGTTACCATGGCAGGAGGCTCGGTTAGCCTCTCTCCAACAGATCCTACGATTTGCAACGGTGAGTCAATACAAATAACAGCATCAGGTTCTGATAGTTATGTGTGGGCTCCGGCTACAGGCTTAAATCAAACTACCGGTTCAACAGTTACCGCGTCACCAACCACGACTACTACATATACCGTTACAGGCTCAACACCATTATGTACTGCTTCAAATACGATTACAGTTACAGTAAACCCTTTACCTAATATTTTGATAAGTCCTCCGGGTGGCTATATTTGTATTGGAGATTCATTAACCATGACTGCTTCAGGGGCTGATACTTATGTTTGGTCGCCTGACAATAGCCTGACGACAACCTTCGGCCCCACAGTTACTGCATATCCACAAACACCGGTCACATACACTATTACAGGGACTGATACAAACCAGTGTGTCAATACAACTACTGCCACGGTTGTGGCTTCCAATGGACCTACCATTATGATAATGGCTTCCCCTGAAGATATTTGCCCGGGAGATACAAGTACTCTTACAGTATATAGTGCTGCACAAATTTATACCTGGCAACCTGGAATTTCATTGTCAAGTAGTACCGGGCCTATTGTAGAAGCTTTCCCATTAACAACTACAACTTATACCGTAACTGCCGACAATAACGGATGTACTTCAACAGAAACATATACATTGGAAGTTAAACCTTTACCTTTGGTTGATTTTACTGCTGATGTCAGAGAAGGTTGTGCTGGTTTTTTTGTTCATTTTACGGATTTAACGATTCCTGATGCCATTAGTTGGGCATGGAATTTTGGTGACATTATTCCTTACGGAAATACTTCTATATTACAAAACCCGGCTCATTATTATGCTGATGCCGGTTCATTCGGAGTAGGCCTTACAGCAACTTCTTCCAACGGTTGTAAAATGCGCATGTACTATCCTGATTTTATTACTGTTTATCCGAAACCTATTGCAAATTTTGCAGCTAACCCACAACCGGTTAATGAACTGGAACCTTTGGTATGGTTTGCCGACCAATCAATAGGAGCTACTATATGGAACTGGTATTTTGGTGATTATACAACTCTGGATAATAATTCCAATGCACAAAATTCCACACACGTATATTCAGATACAGGGACGTTCTATCCTGTTCTTATTGTTTTCAATAGTTATGGTTGCTCCGATACTATAATTGGAGAGGTTACTGTTGTTCCTAATATAACATTTTACGTCCCCAACGCTTTTACTCCAAATAATGATGCTAAAAATCAGGTTTTTAAACCTCAGGGAGAAGGTATTGATTTGTCATCATTTGAAATGCGGATTTACGACAGATGGGGCCGACAGGTTTTTCACACCAGAGACATGGAAAATGGCTGGGACGGAAAAACCAGCGGAAATGTGCAGGCCGAAGGAGTCTATTCGTGGATTATAAGTTATTATGATATCCGGTATAAGTTTCATATACATAAAGGCCACGTTACTTTGATATATTAAAAAACTTCTCTTTTCCTTTTAGTAATGTGCGGAAGATTTTCTTTTGCAGTTAACGAAAAAATTATTGAAGAACACTATGGGTTTTTACCACAGGAGTATAAACCAAGATATAACTGTGCCCCGGGGCAAACCCTTGCTGTGATTACAAATATAGGGAACCCTGCTTTCAATTATTATCGTTGGGGATTAATTCCTTTCTGGGCACAAAATGCATCTCTCGGACAAAAACTGATAAATGCCAAAGCAGAAACTCTCACTGAAAAACCTGCCTTCAAATATTCTTTTTCTTACCAACGCTGCCTGATTCCTGCTGACTCATTTTACGAATGGTCACAAGACAAAATGAAAACACCTTACAGAATTTTTATAAAAAACTTCCCTGTTTTTTCAATGGCAGGTATCTGGAGTGAGTGGAAAAATGAAAATAACATGATTTACTCTTTTGCTGTCATAACCACTGAAGCCAATGAATTCATTAAACCAATTCATAACAGAACGCCTTTAATTTTTGCAACTAAAGATGAGGAATTAAAATGGCTCTCAGGTGAAGTCCAGGATGCCTTGTTTCTACTTATTAATAACAGCCCAATACATTTGGAATCTTATCCTGTTTCAAAATTGATTAATGTTGCGGGAAATGATTCGGAAGCATTACATAAGCAAGTAAGTGAAGACGGAAAGCTTTTTTAAATAATACAAAAGGCTGTCTCGAAATTGAGATAGCCTTTTCACATAAAAAACAATTCCTTAAATTACTCTGTTTCGCAAGAAGACTCAACTCCATGCCTATTTGCATCTGCTTTAACCATGTCTTTATATTCTTTTATTTTTTTACTTGAGCCGCATTCCTGCGGGTAAGCAACGGTTTGAGTTTGTCCAAGGTATTCGTATTCATAACTACAGGTAACACATTTTTTGCATGATGCGAATACAAAAGCTATAAAAACTGTGGCAGAGATTAAAATTATTTTTTTCATGGATGGATGATTTTCTTTTTTTATGCAAATATAAATTATTTTTTTTATGCCTTTATAAAAATTTTAATATGACTGTAATAAGTTACATCCCCTTGTGTCGCTATGGTCAAATCTGCCTGAAATGGTAAAACTTCCGTTATGATGTACTACTCCTAAATCTCCGGTAGCAATAAATGAACATGTGTATATATTGGAAAGATCAATAATATTAACGCCACCGGTTTTTTCTGCCTGTAAAATAGTAAGGGGGTCATGTGCGTCTCGTATAAAAATTTTCATCCATGGAGGTGGCACAAAAATGCCTTCTCCTGATGAATATGCCTGAGATAATAGCTCACACATGCTATATTCAGAATGTGTTTTTTTGATGAAAAATTTATTTTTCAAACACTCATGGACTTCTTCCCGGGTCATTTCTTTTCTTTTTCCTTTCATGCCGCCGGTTTCAAGGATAATAACGTTTTCAAGTGGTAAAGAATATAATTCGGCAAAATCCATCAACGCGTATGTTATTCCAAACACTATTACAGTTTTTTTTCTTTTTTTGTTAAGTAGTTTTACCAGAGAGGGTATGTTATTTAGATAGAAGCCGCTTTCGGAGGTTTTTGTTTGTTTAATCAGAAAATCAAGCATAAATGACAGGGATGATTCGGGGAGGGAAATGTAATCGGGGCATAAAGCTGCAATAATATAATTTTCGGGGGAACCATAAAAATGATTGAAGCATTTCAGGATAGTTTGCTGATAAAGAGAAATTGAAAAAATCAAATGCCTGCTTCTGTTCCCCGTAGTTGTTCCACTGCTTAAAAATATATGTTCCGGCTTATCACGAACACTTGCAACAGATTGTGTTTTGTAAAATTCAATGGGCAAAAAAGGAATGTTTTGATATGAACTAATTTTATGAGTTTCAACTCCAAGAAGATTAACAAATTCATGATACACGCCATTATTAGCATATTGAAATTTAAAAACTTCAATAGCGGCATCATTGAAATCAGAATCAGAAAGGATATTGAATATTTTTAATTTTGCAGGGAGATTCGTCATTAAAAAATTTTTATTAATTTTATAATCAAATTAACAGAATACTTAATGAGATTATACTATTGTTTTGTTATTTTATTATTGCTTGCTGGATTGTTTTTCTTATCTGGTTGTATAAAAGAAGAAGAGTTCCCTCCCGAACCTTATATTGAATTTATCGGCCTGGCAAAAATACAAAACGCAAACAACATAGACGACAAAGGTATTTTAAAAATATCATTTACGGATGGTGATGGAGATATGGGCTTGGCCGATAACGACACCATGCAACCATTTGACAAATCAAGTATTTATTATTATAATTTTTTTATCAAGTATTTTGAAAAACAGCATGGACAATTTGTGGAAGTGCCACCGGCCGTTACTTTTAATTCCAGAATTCCAGAACTTAAATCTAACAACATAAACGGAGCGATAAAAGGTGAAATAGAAATTGAATTATTTATTAATAATCCTTTTTCGCCTTACGATACTGTCCGGTTTGAGGCATATATTGTTGACCGTGCGTTGCATCACAGCAACACTATTACAACCAATGAGTTAATTGTTAAAAAACACTGATTTTATCGTGTTTTATGTATGGTGTAAGTTACAACACCCCATACGGAAACATCCATACTTTCATTTATCTCCAAGGGCTTGAAGTCGGGGTTTTCCGGCATTAAATAGAGTTTGTTATTTTCTTTAGTCAGGCGTTTTACGGTAAATTCTCCATTCACAACACCTATCACAATTTTATTGTCAGAAGGTTCAATAGAACGATCAACAACAAGAATATCCCCGTCAAAAATGCCGGCATTTTTCATAGAATGTCCGCTGACTTTAATAAAAAATGTTGCTGATGGGTTTTTTATCAGGTACTCATTCAGGTCAAGTTTTTTTTCGATAAAATCTTCTGCGGGAGATGGAAATCCGGCAGAAATTTTTGTGCTAAAAAAAGGAAGCTCGGTTTTATTTCCCTGAGCAGGCTTAAAGATTTCAAGCTTGATTGGCTGCTCTTTTTTCATTTCATTATTCCTCTGAAAACTGTTTTAATAATTTTCTGTATTCCGAAAAAACATTTGCTCTTGATACGAAACCAACATATTTGCCATCGTTTACCACTGGTATATTATAGTTGTCTGTTTTTTCAAATTTTTTTGCAATTTCTTCCATGGATTCGTCCGGGCTGACAGTAGGTGAGGGCATAAACATTAAATCCCGAACTATAAGCTTTCCATATAATTCTTGCTTGAAGACAACATTTCTGATATCGTTAAGGAAAACAATGCCTAAAAGATTATTTTCATTGTCAACAACAGGAAAAATATTACGTTCCGAACGGGCAATCACTTTTACCAGTTCTCCGAGGTAATTATCCGGGGAAACAGTAAGGAAATTAGTTTCAATTAGTTTGTCAATTTTCATCAGTGTCAGCACTGCTTTGTCTTTGTCGTGTGTAATGAGTTCGCCTTTTTCGGCAAGTTGTATAGCGTCAACAGAGTATGGGAAAAAGTATTTAACAGTAATATACGAGATGGAGGCAGTAATTATCAAAGGGACCATCATATTATACCCATTAGTGATTTCTGCTATAAGGAAAATTCCTGTCAGAGGTGCGTGCATAACACCTGCCAGTAAACCGGTCATGCCTGCCAGGGAAAAATTTATTTGTGGAAGATTGGAAATATTAAAATAAGTTATGATGCTTGTAAATAAATACCCACTTACTGCCCCAAGAAAAAGTACAGGACCAAAAATACCCCCCACACCTCCCACACTGAAGGTAATAGATGTTGCCACAGCTTTAAAAAGGATTATTCCAAAAAGTAATATAATTATGATGATAATATTATGTTGGTATCCAGAGAAGAAACTGTTATTGAATATAAAATCCTGTTTTCCGTTCAGGCAGGAGTTAATGTGATGATAACCTTCTCCGTATAGTGATGGAAAGATTAATATAAGTCCTCCCAGTATAGTGCCTCCTGCAATTAGCTTCCAATAGGAATTTTTTATTTTAATAAAAAACTTATCAGACAGTAATAGAATCCTGGATAAATAGACCGATACCAATCCGCAAAAAATGCCCAGTAGTGCAAAAAAGGGCAGGTCGGCAAATTTAAAATTTTCAATATGTTCAACAAGATAAATTACGTTTGTCCCAAGAAAAAAATAAGATGTCAATGTTCCTGTAACTGAAGCAATCAACAATGGGAGTAAAGATGCCATGGAAAGGTCTATCATTAAAATTTCAAGTGAAAAAAGCACACCGGCTATGGGAGCTTTGAACAATCCAGCTATTGCACCTGATGCACCACATGCAATCAGCAGTATGATGTGTTTGTATTTGAGCCCCATCCATCTTCCGGTATTTGAGCCTATGGCTGCCCCGTTGTTCACGGCAGGCCCCTCCATTCCTACCGAACCTCCAAAGCCTAAGGTGATAGAGCTTAGTATGGCGGGCGCGAAAAGGTTTTTAAACGAAATAAATCCGTTTTGTTTTGATATGGCTTCAAGAATACCGGGGATACTATAACTTAGTTTCTGTTTTATTAAATATTTTTTTATTAAAATAACTATTAATATACCAAACAAAGGAAAAAAGACATATAAATAATTGGGGCCATCTTTGTTGGGGTTTAACGTGATTATATTTTCAATAAAATAAATCATGTTTTTTATAAAAACTGCGACGAGGCCGGATATAAAACCGCAAACGATGCTGAGAAAAATCACAAACTGCCGGTCGCTGATATGTTTAAGCCGCCAAATAAGAAGTTTGTAAAAAAGTCGTTTGCCGGAAATCATGAAATTTTAGTTTAACAGGCAAAAATACATTTTTTCAACAAGAATATGATGTGGAAGTTGGTTCTGAAGGGTTTAATTGTTTGTAAGCAATCTCTGCAGCATTTTGCTCGGCTTCCTTTATTGAAAATCCATATGCTTTTGAGATTTTTTGATTGTCATAAAATACTTCGACAGTGTATTGTTTTTGATAGCCCTTGCCTGATTCTTCTACGACAACGAATTCTAAAGGTTTTTTTTCTTTTTGTGCGAGTTCCAGTAATGTACTTTTATAACTAAATTCAAATTTCTCAAGTGCTTCAATATCAATATGACATTTGATGATTCTGGAGGTAATAATTTTTTTTGTAAACAGATATCCTTTATCTAAGTATATGGCTCCAATAACTGCTTCAAAAGTATCGCCATGAATAGAGCGATATACATTGCCATTTTCTTGGTTTGCAAGAATTAATTTATTAAATCCAAGTTTTTGAGAGAGTTTATTGAGTTGTGAACGGCTTACAATTTTTGATCGCATTTCGGTAAGGAACCCCTCGTCTTTAAGCGGATATTTGTGGAAAAGAAAATCTGCAATGACCGAACTTAAGACAGCATCTCCAAGATATTCTAATCGTTCATTGGAACTTCTAAACCCATTTATGATTTCGGGGGCAGCAGAACGGTGTAAAAAAGCAAGACGGTATAAACTAATATTTCCTGGATTAAAACCAAGAATATTTTTTAATGCCCGAGATAATTCTTTATCGGTAAGCGTGGCAGAAAGAGGTTATGAAATGTATTTTTTAAATATAATTGTCGCATTATGCCCGCCAAATCCAAAAGTGTTGCACATACCGGTCCTAATTATTTTGTGTTGCTTCTGATGGAAGGTAAAATTAAGGCGGTTGTCAATCTCCGGGTCATCAGTGAAGTGGTTAATGGTAGGACTTACAACATCATTTTTAATTGACATAACCGTAGCAATGGATTCTATTGCACCGGCAGCCCCAAGCAGATGGCCGGTCATGGATTTACTGGAGCTGAGATTTAACTTATAAGCATGTTCGCCGAAAGCTCTTATAATTGCTTTACATTCTGAAATATCTCCAAGAGGAGTTGATGTTCCATGAGTATTAATATAATCAATTTCTTCGGGAGTCATTCCCGCATCTTCCAGGGCATTTTTCATTACTTTTTCTGCCCCAAATCCTTCAGGATGAGGCTGAGTAATGTGATAAGCATCGGCTGACAATCCTGCACCGGCTAATTCACAATATATTTGGGCACCTCTGTTTAACGCATGTTCAAGTTCTTCAAGAACAAGAGCAGCACCACCTTCTCCCAGAACAAAACCATCGCGGTCTTTATCGAAGGGCCGAGAAGCAGTGGCGGGGTCATCATTACGGGTTGAAATCGCATGCATAGCATTAAAACCTCCAATGCCGCAGACTCCAATGGCTGCTTCTGAGCCGCCGGATATCATAATACTGGCTTTTCCCAGCCGAATGTAATTGTATGCATCAATAATTGCATTGCTGGAGGATGCACAGGCAGAAGTAGTGGTGAAGTTGGGCCCCCTGAAGCCATATTGAATTGAAATACGGCCACCGGCAATATCAGATATCATTTTAGGGATGAAAAAAGGACTGAAACGGGGCGTGCCATCACCATGTAAAAATCCTGTCATTTCTTCCATAAAAGTATCAAGACCCCCGATTCCCGATGACCATATAACTCCTGCTTTATCCAAATCAATTAAAGAGGTATCAATTTTTGAATCAGCCATAGCTTCTTGTGCCGAAACCAAAGCATATTGAGTAAATAAGTCTATCTTTCGTGTTTCTTTACGGTCAAAAAAATTATTTGGATCGTAATTTTTTACTTCGCAAGCAAATTTTGTTTTAAATTTTGAAGTATCAAAACGAGTAATTGGTGCTGAACCACTTACGCCATTAAGCAAGGACTCCCAAAAATTGCGAAGGTTGTTGCCAATAGGGGTAATAGCACCCAGTCCGGTAACTACAACCCGTTTTAAGTCCATGTACTGAAAATTACTTTGTATTGTTTTCAATATATTTTATGGCATCGCCAACTGTACTGATTTTTTCAGCCTCTTCATCAGGAATTGCTAAATTGAATTCTTTTTCAAATTCCATAATTAATTCCACAGTATCAAGAGAGTCTGCACCCAAGTCATTGGTAAAACTTGCTTCGGGTACAACTTGATTTTCGTCAACACCTAATTTGTCAACTATAATAGCTTTTACTCTCGTTGTAATGTCTGACATAACTATAATTTTTATATTAAACAAAGCCGCAAAGAAATATATTTATTCAGACATGGCAAAGTTATTTTCTTGTGTTTTTTATAAACAAACACATAAGTTAAAGATAATCAGCAACATAGCAAAGGAGTTGAAAGACTTTTTTAACAAAATTTAAGAAATTATTATGGTATAATGAGATTATTTGTCTCGTTATTAGTTATTTACTTCCGGTATGGCCAAAACCTCCAATGCCTCTTTCCGATTCCTGTAATGAATCTACTTCTGACCATTCAGCTTTTTCGTGCTTAGAAAGAATCATCTGGGCTATTCTTTCCCCATCATTGATTAAAAAATCTTCTGATGAAAGGTTTACGAGAATAACCATAATTTCTCCACGGTAATCTGCATCAATAGTTCCTGGAGTATTAAGAACAGTGACCCCCTTTTTTATTGCCAACCCGCTTCGCGGTCTTACCTGTGCCTCATAACCCAAAGGTAATTCGATAAATAGTCCTGTAGGAATTAGAGTGCGCTGTAATGATTTTAATAGTATAGGAGCTACTAAATTTGCCCTCAGGTCCATGCCTGCAGAGGCATTGGTTTCATATTTGGGCAGTGCATGCTTCGATTTGTTTACAATTTTTACAATCATGAATTATTAATAAGATTGGATAATTTTGGTTTTTCAATTAACAGTACAAGAATGATGAATGAAAGCAAAAACATTGAATTAATTATAAAATGCAACCATTGAGATACTGCAGGTACGAATGTGCTGACGTAATATAAAGCAATGGGAATAGAAATATATAAAAAGATACGCTTGATATTATAGTTAACATGGTAATGTTTTTGACCGATAAAATATGATGCTATCATCATAGACAAATAGCAAGCAAATGTTGCCCAGGCAGAGCCTAAATAACCTATAAATGGTATCAATAAAAAGTTTAAAGCCAATGTTATTATGGCTCCAAAAATTGACAGGTATGCCCCATAATGTGTTTTGTCGGTCAGTTTATACCAAATAGATAAATTGTAAAAAATACCTAAAAACATATTGGCAAGCAACAAAATAGGAACAATAGTTAACCCTTCGAAATATTTTTCGCCTATGAAGTATTTTACAACATCTATGTATAACATGATTATCAGAAAAATTAAAGAACAGAGTATGACAAAATATTTCATAACATCTGCGTATAATACCTTAGCATTTGATTCTTTTGCCTGTGAAAAGAAAAAAGGCTCGGCTGCATATTTAAATGCCTGTATCACTATGGTCATCATGATGGAGATTTTGTAACAGGCAGAATAAATTCCAACCTGAGACATAGCAATATCTGAAGGTGATAGATATTTAAGCAATATGCGGTCAATGGTTTCGTTGACGATACCTGCAAGTCCAAAAATCAATAAAGGGAGGGCATATTTTATCATTTTTTTCCATATCTCTTTACTGAAATGCAACTTGCTTAACGGAACGATAATCCAAAGTAAAAATAATGTTATTCCGCTTGCAACAAGGTTTGCAATGAAAATATATCCTACTCCTATTGATGGGTTATAAATTACGGAAGTAAATCCCTGCAAGATGCCGTTTTTTACCCAGTAAGGACATAAAAGCAAAAAAAACAAATTTAAAACTACGTAAATACTGATGTTGAAAATTTTGACAAAAGCAAAAACTTTCGGGCGATTTATGGCTCTAAGTTTGGCGAATGGGATAGAGCAAATCGCATCAAAAGCAATGATGAGTGCAAACCAAATAACATATTCGCTGTTGTTAGGATACCGGATACTGTTTGCTATGGGTTTTGCCAGAAATATAGCAGCAAGGATAAAAATGGTAGAAGTGATAATCAGAGAAAGTAAAGTTGTATTATAAACCTTTTCTCTATCTGAATTATTTTTTTCATAATACCTGAAAAAAGCCGTTTCCATGCCATAAGTAAGGAGAACTATCAACAGGGAAACATAAGCATACATTTCACCGACTATGCCGTAATCGGGTGGTGAAAAAATTCGTGTGTGGATTGGAACCATTAAATAATTCATCAGGCGCGCCATAATGGTGCTGACACCATATATTGCAGTTTGCCCGGCTAAACGTTTTATTGGATTCAATTGTTTTTCTGCAAAAATAATAAAACGCAACTTACATCATAAAATTATTTCCGCATCGTTAATATTGTAATATAAATCGATGATGAAAATTAAACTGATTATAACGGTATTGCTTCCGTTTGTTTTTGTATCGGTAAGTAGCGCTCAGATTCCTGAAGTTAACAAATCAATAATCAAATACGTGAACAGTGTTATCGGATTTAAAGTGAACAGGGGCGAATGCTGGGACCTGGCTAAGGAAGCTCTGGAACAAAACAACTGTGATTGGGATGGAGGTTATAAATTCGGGAAGAAAATTAATCCCAAAACCGATAGTATTTTTCCGGGAGATATTATACAGTTTTCAGGCGTTAAATTAAAGTTTATAAAAGATGGATTGTTGTATAATGAAAATTATAATCATCATACAGCAATAATTTATTGTGTGAAAGGAAAAAATATTTTTAAAATTGCTCACCAGAACAATGCTTTTTCAGGGAAAAAAGTAGGAATAAGTGAAATAAACCTTGATAATAAGAAAAGCGGAACTATTGATTTTTTTAGGCCCGTTGTAAAAAACTAAACTATAAATATTTTTTGTAAAACAACGGAAATAATCATACCCCATAGTAAAATTTCACCAAACAACACTTTTTTAGTGTTTTGATATTTATATGAAGTAATGATGGAAAGCGGCATTAAAACATAGGAAAAGTCAAATACTATGGTTTCGGCTATGAAAAAACTACTAATGAATGTAAGGATATAAAGCCAAAGAATTGAATACGTCATTTTGCGGGGATATATTAATTTTTGGCCGGCAGAAAAAATGATTTTGAATATGGCCAATAATGAAAATATTGTGAGGGCGATTGATGTAACGTATTGATAAACAGATAATTTCGGAAGGCTTAGCAATAAGTTGTGGTTTTCAAACCATATTTTATATTCTAAAACAACATCGTTTATTTGTTCTGTTAAAAAATAATAAGTAAAAAGATACAAATAAACCGTGATAAATCCCAAAATACTGACAACCCATTCGCGCCAGGAGTATATCTGGAAAATTATCAGGTATATCCAAACAAAAAGCAGTAGCCCGCAGGATTTAATAAAAAATAATGAAGAGATTCCAATGAGCATTCCGGCAATAAAAATTTCTTTGATACCCGAATTTTTAGATTTCAGTCCGAATAACATGTGCAATATCAGAATTATCAGGCCATTTATAATTAAGACCGGGTGTAAGGTTAAGGCTGCAGGCGTACTGCTCATGAATAAAATGTACAGAAATGCTGTTAAATAAGAGTTTTTTAATAAAACATTATTTTCAGAAAATAAGTTATTGATTAAAATGGATTCACTAAGCAATATTAGAAATGCAATAATCGTGTAAAGCAATGGTAACCCATGAAGCAAATAAAATAATTTATATCCCGGTTCAACATTTGTTGGTTCGGGCATTTGCTGTGGGTTTATAAATGCCGGCAACCATAGCAATAAAGCAATTAGTACAACTATTATAAGCTGAATATTTTCATTGTATTTAAAAATTCGGCTTAACAAAGTTTTGGTTTAAAGGTTTAACAAATCGCTACCAATATCTTTGCGGAAATATTTCCCTTCAAAATCAATTAAATCGGCGCTTTGGTATGAATTATTTAAAGCTTCCATTAATGTATTTCCATAAGAAGTAATCCCCAAAACTCTTCCGCCATTAGTCATGCATTGATTTTTTTCTGTTTTGGTTCCGGCATGAAAAATAATACTTTGGTTAACTTTTTCAAGCCCGGTTATTACTTTCCCTTTTTCGTAGGAGCCCGGGTAACCCCTGGAGACAAGCATTATTGTTGCGGCAAATCTTTCGTCATTTTCAATAGTGATTTTATCAAGTTGGTTGTTAGCAACGGCTGATAAAATTTCAGCAAAATCATTTTTTATGCGGGGCAGTACCGATTCTGTTTCCGGGTCGCCCATACGCACATTGTATTCAATAACGTAAGGATCACCACTAACATTCATAAGGCCGAAAAAAATAAACCCCTTATAGCAGATATTTTCATGTTGCAGTCCCCGTAAAGTGGGAATAATGATACGAGTTTCAACTTTTTCCATAAAAGTTTTATCGGCAAAAGGAACGCCCGAAACAGTGCCCATACCGCCTGTATTTGGTCCCGAATCTCCTTCTCCGATTTTTTTATAGTCTTTGGCAGAGGGCAGAATCTTATAATTTACTCCGTCGGTAATAACAAAAACCGACAATTCTATTCCTTTTAAAAACTCTTCAATCACCACCTTTTCGCTTGCTTTTCCAAATTTAGAGCCAACCAGCATTTCTTTCAGTTCTTCTTTGGTATGTTCTTTTTTATCAAGTATAACAACTCCTTTTCCGGCAGCCAATCCGTCAGCTTTTAGAACATAAGGCGGGCTTAATTGGCTGATAAAATCAAATGCATTTTCAATATTATCTTTTGTGAAAGTCCTGTATGCCGCGGTAGGGATATTGTATTTTTGCATAAATACTTTTGCAAAATCTTTACTGCCTTCCAGTATTGCACCATCTTTACAAGGCCCTATTACCGGGATATTTTTTAAATTGTTATCTACAAGAAAATAATCATGAATGCCACATACCAGAGGATCTTCAGGGCCAACCAACACCATGTTGATATTATTTGCGACAACAAAATCCCTGATTTTTTCGAAATCAAGCGGTGAAATATTTATGTTCTTGCCATGCAGTTGCGTCCCTGCATTTCCGGGGGCAATAAACATTTTATTTACCAGCGGGCTTTGTGAAAGTTTCCACGCAAAGGTATGTTCACGCCCTCCTGAACCTAATATCAGAATATTCATGAAATCAAATTTAATTTCCTCATCAAAAGTAAAACAAATTTTTGAGCAAAGTTATTGTTGGGGCTACTGCGACTTAGACCTGCTTTTTTTGTTTCATAAAAAACTCTTTTAGCGCAGCAATAGCTCTGTATCTGTGGCTGATACGGTTCTTTTCTTCAGGCAGCATTTCGGCAAATGTTTTTTCGTGGTCATCAGGAACAAAAACGGGGTCATATCCAAAACCCTGAACACCCCTACGCTCTTGCAATATGTTGCCGCAAATTTTTCCTTCAAACAGGTATTCCCTGCCATCCATAATCAATGAGACAACTGTTTTAAAACAAGCCCTTCTATTAGAGCAATCTTTCATTTCTTTCAGCAGCTTTTCAATATTATCATCGAAATTGCAGCCCTCGCCGGCATAACGTGCTGAATAAACTCCCGGTGCTCCGTTTAAACATTCTACCTCTAAGCCCGTATCATCAGCAAAACAAGTAGTTTGGAATTTTTCATAAATAAACCGTGCTTTCTGGAGTGCATTTCCTTCAAGGGTTTCTGCTGTTTCCGGAATCTCACCAGCAAAACCTATGTCCAGAAGCGAAACAATATTGATACCCGGAGTGTTTAAAATATTCTGTATTTCATCAAGTTTATGCCTGTTATTTGTGGCAAAAACCAATTTCATAACACCCGATTGCTGTTTTTTATTCTGACCATAAATCATAGCCATACCAAGTTCCGGTAGCATAATCGCCATCATCAGCCACGAAAATAAGGCCGTTGGCAAAAGACAAAGAAAAGCCGTAATTGCCATTGCTGATTTCGACAGTTTTTATTTTTTTACCTTTCAGGTCATAAACAAATATCATTTTATAGTCGGTGTTCCAGGTGTAAATGTGTTTTTTATCAACTGCAACACAACTGCTGCCTGAAATAAATTCCTTGCCTGAGTCAAGCCCGGTGATTGTTTTATAAAGTTTGCCATCCGGGAATTTAAAAATCTGTAAAGTGCCTTTATCAAAACAATAAATATATTTTCCGTCGGCGCTCATGGCCAGATTAGCCTGTTCATTTTCATACATTTTGCTTTTTACCATTTCATATCTGCCTTGTTGCATATCTGTTATCCGGTATATATCACGTTCGTATGTGCATATATAAAATTTCCCTTCTTTGCTGTTATACATAATGGAACGCATATCAAGGAGAAAATCATAGCTGTCGATGAGTTTGCCATCAAATGAAAATTTATTTATCTGTCCTTTGTTTGCGCGACCGCCGTTCACGGTATAGTAAAATTTTCCATCAGAGGCAATGTGTGCGTTATGAGTCTGAGGGTCTTCCTGAAAAGTAATTTTTGGTTTGATTACTTGTGATACAGCAAGTGGTTTAAATGAAAAATAACTGATCATCAAACAAGATAATAGAATGAATTTTTTCATAATACTAAAATTTAAATAATTACGAAAAACAATTTATTATTTTATAAATTTAAAAAAATAAAGTAACAATTAAGTGTTTACTTGTATGTTTTATTATTTTCCGTCATAAAACCATTTGATAAGGGATGCACCCCATGTAAATCCTGCTCCAAAGGCTGTTATAATAAGGTTGTCGCCTTTTTTTAATTTTGGCTCCCATTCCCAAAGGCAAAGCGGTATTGTTGCAGCGGTTGTGTTGCCATATTTGTGAATGTTTATCATAACTTTTTCTTTGGAAATTCCAAGGCGGCGGCCGGTGGCTTCAATGATACGCAGGTTTGCCTGATGGGGAACAAGCCATGTAAGTGTTTCGGGCGTAAGGTTGTTTCTTTTAAGTATTAACTCTGAAGCGTCGGCCATTTTAACAACAGCAACTTTGAAAACAGGTTGACCTTCCTGATAAATATAATGTTCGCGGGCATCAATAGTTTTGTGGGTAGGCGGCTTTAAAGAGCCTCCGGCTTTCTGATGCAAGTGCACCCATCCTTTTCCATCGGTTTCAAGGTAGGAGTCCATTAATCCCAAATCCTCATGCGTAGGTTCAAGAAGTACGGCTCCGGCGCCATCTCCAAATATGACACAAGTGGAGCGGTCAGTATAATCAACGATGGACGACATTTTTTCGGCACCAACCACTATAACCTTTTTGCACATGCCCGCTTCTATAAATTGCGATGCAGTTACCAGGGAATATAGAAATCCGGAACATCCTGCATTTATGTCATAACCGAAAGCTTTTCTGATATTGGTTTTGTGGCAGATGATGTTTGCGGTTGCAGGAAATTGCATATCGGGTGTTACGGTGGCGCAGATTAACAAATCAATATCTTCAGGGCGGTTGTTTGTCTTTTTGAGTAAAAGATTCACGGCTTCTGCGCCCAGGTCAGAGGTTGCTTTTTCTTTTTCCCTTAAAATTCTTCTTTCCCGTATGCCTGTTCTTGTAAATATCCACTCGTCGGTGGTGTCAACAATTTTTTCAAAATCAGCATTTGTAAGAATATCTTCGGGGACATATCCGCTGACACCGGTGATTGCTGCTCTGATTTTTGACATTAGCAATTGTGTTATTTTGTTGATGAAGGAAAATTATTTTTTAGCAGTTACTGTTTTTTCGATAGCGGGTTTTCCTTTGTAATAACCACACTCGGGACAAACTCTGTGATACAATACAGGAGCCCCACAATTTGAACATACTGTTATTGTATCAGCTTCTGCTTTGTAATGTGTTCTTCTTTTCAGTGTTCTGGTTTTCGAGAACTTTCTTGTTGGATTTGGCATAATATTTATTTTTTAATGTATTGTTTTAGTGATTCCCATCGGGGGTCTGAATTATTATGGGTGCTTAATTTATTTAGTTGTTCGATAAATAATGGCTTACAGTTGCTCTTGCCATGTTCATCTTCGGGATGAATTTTCCTGTATGGAAGCAAAAGAATGATGCTATCATAGATAAATTTGCTGATATTAATTTGATGGTCTGCAGGCGATAAAATGATTACTTCGTCGTTTTCTTCAGTCGGATTTTCTCCAAATTTAACCAGCAGACGTTCCTTTCCTGAAATATGTTGTTTGTAATCTTCAAGGCACCTGTCACATTCAAAGGTCATATATCCGCTAAAAGAAAAATCCAATATCATCATATTTTGTTGTTTATGCAGTTCGAGATTTACCTCAATGTTGCTATCTTTTGAATCTTTATAATCAAAAACATCAAAAAAAACATTGTCCAAAACATAGTCAAAGGAATTTTTTCCTTCGGCAAGGCCCGAAAACTGTATAATATAAGTATCCGTTATATTCACAATGAAATTTCAAAAAGTCTGCAAAGTTATTATTTTTTTAATAAACACACAATACGACATCCTGCTTTCACGGGTAAGGTAATAAATTTGATAATCAGGCTAATGTGCCAGGCCTCTTTTTACGTCATCATTATGAAAACGCATACAGTTATTTTTCCTGCTGCAGGAAACAAATATAAAGGTTAAACAAACCAGAATAAACATTACCAAAATGGTAAGTTTTGCTTTCATAATGGTACTCTTTTAATATAGAACGTTTGTGACTGAAAAATATTTAACCGTTAATAAAAAACAACCGTCATCGCATAACAAAAAGCCAAAAGAGGTTTTATCTCATAATAGTCACAGTCCCGTGAAAATAATTTTCACCCCCCATGGTAATCAGATAATAGTAAACACCATCTGCATAGTTTTTTCCATCCCAGCTATTCTGGTAATTATCTTCATCAAATATCTTTTTTCCCCAGCGGTTGAAAATTTTTATGTTTGTGTTTTTGAGCCGTTCGATATTTTTGATTTCAAATATATCATTATAACCATCTCCGTTTGGAGTAAAAATGTTAGGGATTTGGATGTCAATAATTTCAATTTGTATTGATGTGGTGTCAATACATCCGCCGTTATTTTGAATCATCAGGAAAACAGTGTAGAATCCTTCTGAAGGATAGGAATGGCTTGCGGTGTTTACAGTAAAAGTTTCCAGAGTCCCGCCCGGGTAATTAAAATCCCACGTCCAGCTGTTCACATCATAACCGCTGGTTCCGGTAAATGTAATAGGTTCGTTCAAATATGCCACTGTCGGGTCGGCAGTGATTGTTGCCACAGGATTAGGATAAACCGTAACGGCGTTATTAATAAGCAATGTTGCCGAGCATCCGTCTTCATTTATTACCTCCAGACTGGCCCAATACACTTCCGTTTGGGATGAGGCAGTGAAGGTATGGGAAAGCTGGCTCACACCGTCAAACTCTGTATCGTCACCAAATTCCCAATGCCAGTCAACAATATTGTCGTTAGTAATATCCTCAAAATATGCCGTAACAGGTGTGCACCCCGTTCCAGGACTAATACTAAAGTTAACAGGTGGGCTTGGCAAACTGCCCACAGGGATATTGGTTATTGCCCCACAACTGCCATTATCGGTAATAGTCACCGTATAATTTCCGGGAGGTATTCCGCTTATGTCTTCTGTTGTAGCATTATTGCTCCAGTGGAAGCTGTATGGTGGTGAACCCGAAACAATAGTAAGGTCTATGGAGCCGTTGCTTCCATTTATGCATGAGCTTTCTGTAGTGTAAGAATATGTCGGTGCATTAGGCCCAAGTATTGTAACAGAGCAGCTGGTTGGTGCAACCAGGTCGTTGGCATCAGAAACTGTTACTGAATAAGTCCCTGCACAAAGATTATTTCGTGTTCCGCTGGTATTTCCATCGTTCCATGAGTATATAAATGGCAGGCTGGAGCCTGAAACAACCACGGTAGCGATTCCGTCACAAGTATAATCTGGTGGGACAGGGCATTGTGTAGCATCAGTTTTGTCAATAGTGCAAGTGATGGGAATAAGGCAGGCAGGGTCGTTGGGAGCCAGGACGGTAACCGTGGAAACAAGAGTGGTATCCATAGAACAAAATCCGGTACTGTTCTGAACATGAACAGAATACGTTGTTGAAGAAGCAGGGCTTACGGTAATGGTAGTGTTGTTCTCCTGACCAGCTAACCCGGGGTCAGGTGGGTTTGAAATCCATGTGATTGGAATACTGGCATCAACATTTATCTGTATGGTGGCAGATTCGCCTTGGCATATTGTCTGGTTTGGTGTTATGGAAGCCCCAAGTTGTATGCCCGACAGGCCATTAATTATATATTGGCAGTCATCGCCGGCATTTCCATCAATCATGATATAATATAGCTGCCCCGGAATAAGGCCGGTTGCAACAATTGTAGAAACAGAGCCCGGTGTAATGGGAGCATCAACATCTGTCCATTCAACAGGTGTCATCAGAGTAAAGTTATTACAATTAGTACCTGAATATACTCCAAACTGTATTCCGATATTATTGCTGCACGTTAATAATGTTATTGTAAAAACGACAGTATCATTGTTTGCTACAAATTGTAACCACGAATTATTTTCAAGTGTCCCTTCGAATAAACCGCAAGATTCACACATATTTCCAGGTTCATCAGCCGTGTAACTGCTGCTGGTATTTCCAAAATAACCGTCCAGATTGCAAATTGTTGGGGCATTTGCACACGCATCTGCTGCAACCACCGGAGGAGTTACTATTCCACATGCAAAATATGCTGACCAATTTCCATTAGGAGCAAACAAACTTCCGCTTGCATCACTTGTAAACCAGAATGTTAAACATGTGCCAGTGGAATAAATAGTCAGAGAACCGGGATTGGTGTTTGACAAATCATACAACACAGGTGATGAAGTATTTGGCCCGTCAAGTGATGAAAAAGCAAATGTCATAGGTTCGTTTGAACCAGAACAAAAAGTCATGATAAAACTTTCGTTGTTTCCATAAGTACTAGGGTTTATTAATAGGTCGGTTCCGGCATCCGAATCTGTAAAAATTCCTTCGCATACACCAGTAATTGGCTGGTCGCTCATCTGATAGGTAGGTATTTGTGCCTGTGTAATAATAACGGAATATAAGAATAAGGCAGTGAAAATAAAAAAATACTTTTTCATTAATTTTTTGATTTAGGAGTATTTAAAATACTATTAATTTTTGCCTCAACTTCATCTCTGGATAGAAACTCTATTACAAAACCAGGATATTTTTCATGTCTGTAAAAGGTTCTTTCTGATTTCTTTCTTTGCGGTTTTAGTAAAACGATATCAATGTCTCCATTTTCTTTAATCCATTTTTTATAGACGGAAGTGGTTGTGTCAGCAATGAAAGAAGAAGTAAACAAAAAATTTACGGCTTTTATTTCATTATTGGACATCTTTTCTACCTGTTCGACTGAAAAGTATTTTTGGGCAACAGGATTTATTGCGATATGGGTTTGTGATTGCCCTGACAAAACAGCAAAAAACAGAAATAACAAAAAAGCAGTTGTTTTCATAAGAATATTAAAATACATAGATAAAAATGTAATAAATAATTTGCAAATGTATAAAAAAAATTTTGAATTTAATGAATAAGAACTCAAAAAAGCTCTACTTACTTACACACATGTATTTTTTTATACAAAAATTTTGTCCTTTGAGTGTGTAAACATAGATGCCCGAATTTAAATGATCAGAGATGATAAAATTATAAACTCCCGACTGAAGAGTCCCCGAGAAGATTGTTTTATTCATGGCGCCTTTAACATCGCAATAAGAAAGCTCGACATTTTGCCGTTTGTTTAAAGTTACTTGTATTTCTGTTTTATCGGTGAACGGATTTGGAGTGTTTTGAGACAAAAGAGCATCTGCATTTATTATTAGATTTTCGTTGCTAATGTCTGCGGTATAATATTTCTGAAATGCTGATGATGCCGCATATAGTAAATCGTTAAGATGCTCTGCTGCTGTTAATGCAAAAACAAGTTTTACGGAATCGAATGGCTGAATGTTAAAAGGACCAGAACTTATCATTTCGGAAACATCGTTGCTTGAATTGTTAAGGCCGGCATAATTACGTGTTGTTTTTAATGCTGTATATTTTTCCTGACCGGAAAATCCGTCAGAAATTTTTATGCTTCCGTTTGTTCCGTCATTGTCAAATGCATAGTGATAAATATTCCCGGGTGTGAGCAACGAAATCCCTGTGTAGATGCCGCCTTCAGAAGAAAAGCAATAACCTGTCCGGGTACCCTCATGATATTCAATACGATTTTTTACAGAGTTTTTAATATCCCAGTCAGCATATAATCCGGCATAAACGCCTGTTAGGGTTGTTGTTCCCAAATTATGCAGTGTGTATTCTATAATAATGTATTTATCATCAGGAGTATTTGTCCAGGCATAGGCATGCTGAGAAATTGACAGATTCATCAGGTACGAACCTGCCGCAGAATCATTAAACACTCCATAGGCTTCATAATCTGCAAATGAAGAAGGTATTTTGCATATATTCTTTTCTATTTTAAAATCTTTATCAAAAGCTTCTGTGGTGCCATAGAGGGCATCAGAAACCTGCGCGGAAGACCTCCCCGCAATAAATCCTCCGGTGTAGATAAGAGTTTCACTGTGCTGATAACGAAACCCCAAACCCTGAAGGCTGTTTCCGTCATTATAACCAAGCATCCCGTCACTGGTGACAGAAACAGAAATTTTATTTGTATCAATGTCAATATAATTTTTGTTTACCACAAGGGTTATATATTGAAATGAGGTGTAATTCGTGTCGTTATAAGTAAGTTTAAAGATTAATTCTTCATTAGCCAGAACGGAAGGCTTGATAAAAAACACAAACGGATTAGCAAGGTTGTCAACAGATGCCATTTGAGGAATAGCTCCCAAAGTGATTAATGAATCTATGAGTTGTACGTTATCAGATAAACATTCAATAGCAACATTCAGCGCCGGTGAAGAAGGTGTAAGGTAATTGATAAAACTTCCGGTTATGGACACAGTGTCTCCGGCAACTAAAACATGAGTTCCCTCTGTATCCGTAAATGCAGAATTGTACATATTTATTGATGGAGAAAGTGTGTCGTTAACGGCGTTGAACAAATTAATTCTCCCACTGCCAAGCAAGCCTAGGTAAGGTTCATTTTCCTGTAGCGTATCTATAATATCTGACGTAGCTTTTAAAATCTCGCCTATTTGAACGCCTGTAAGCGTAGGGTATTTGCTTTTTACTATAGCGGCGCATCCCGATACAAGGGCTGCTGAAAATGATGTCCCGCCTGATGCCCCGTAAGCGCCCCCCATAAGAGTAGCATATATGGCCTCTCCCGGAGCTGTGATATCAACAAAATACCCGAAACTGGAGAAACCGGCTTTGATATCACTGGCATTACTTGATGCAACGCTTAATACATAGTTATATGAAGCAGGGAAAAAAGGAACAATATTATTATCATTGCCGCAGGCGACAACCACTAAAGCGTTTTTATTGACAGAAGCATAATCAATCACGTCCTGTCCGTATGGGCCCGAATAAAAAGTACTTCCCCATGAACAATTAATAATACTGCATCCATGCTCAACAGCATAAACGATGCTTTCATAAGTCATCGTTCCCTGATAATTGGTATCGCTGACTTTAACAGGAATAAACTTACACGAAAAACCGCAACCTGACCCCCCCAAACTGTTATCAGTAGTTGCGGATGCAATGCCTGCCGTAAGAGTTCCGTGAGAAGAAAATCCGATTGGGTTGTTATCGTTGTCGGCTATATCCCAGCCATGGTAATTATCAGTATAGCCGTCATTGTCGTTGTCAATACCGTCAATAGGGTCAAAGTAATTATATTTTATATTTCCTGCCAGGTCAGGATGGGTATAATCTGTGCCCCAGTCGGTTATTGCAATAACGATATTCGTGTCACCTTTGTATGTTTCCCATGCGGCAAAAGCTTTGATGGTGTTCAGATAATACTGGTTAATAATTAAGGGGTCGTTTGGCACGTAATCCAGAGGCTTGGAAATGTAATGTGGCTGGGCATATTCAATACAACCCGTCAGCAGAATTTCATTAATTACGGTTTCAATATCAGCGGAAGCCATGTATTTATATTCATAAATCCTTGACAAATCAGCGTATTTCTGCCCATAAGCATTGTATTCTTTTTCAGGGGCGCTGATACGGGGAAATTTTTTTAACAGAGATTTTGTTTTATACCTGTTTAATACGGTGTTTAATTTGTTAATTTCGATATTATCATTTTTACAATAAGAAGCATAATCTTTATTAACTTTAAAAATCAGTGTGTTTTGCAGATAATCGTTTTCGTTAACATTTGAGGGGAGGCGAAAACAATTATTTTGCTGACTAAAAACGGTTCCGCAAAGCGAAGCGAACAGTATGATTAAAAAAATTTTTTTTCTAGTTACAGGCATCATTGTGATTTTATGTTTATAAAATTACAAAAAAAGTTATCATATTCTAGGGTTTCAGTAAATTATATTCAGGGATGTCGTCCATAAATTCATAAGAATTATTTTTTGCATCAATTTTACAGCAAAAATATTTCAATCCGTTGGTTATTATCAAATATTTCACCTGAAGTGTTGCATTATATCTGGCAATCTGGTCGAAAACATTTTGCGTCAAAGCAATCTGTGGTGCTTTAAATTCGAGTATCATCAGTGGGTTGGCCTTGTTGTCATACACTACGGCGTCACAGCGTTTTGACATTTTTCCCATTCTCAGGCTTTTTTCAAGGTAAATTAATGTTGGAGGGTATTTTTTTCCCTGAACAAGAAATTTTAAAAAATTTTGCCTTACCCATTCTTCCGGTGTCAATGCAACATATTTTTTTCTTATAAAATCAAAAATCTTGGGGGTAGGATTATTGTTGATACAGAAATCGTATTTAGGCGTTTTAAATTCGGGCATGGGATTATTTAGTATTTTTGCTTTAAAAATACACATAATTCCTCTTTCATATGAAAACCAAGAGAGAAATTGTTGAAAACTGGCTGCCGCGATATACGGGTACTGAGCTTAAAGATTTCGGCAAGTTTATTCTCCTGACCAACTTCAGTATTTATCTGGAGATGTTTGCCCGGATACACAATGTGAAGATTATGGGTGAGGGCAAGGCAATGCCAAGTGCAACAGCTAAAAACATCACCATTATTAATTTTGGCATGGGCAGTGCCAACGCAGCTACCATTATGGATTTACTCAGCGCCATTGCACCACGGGCATGTCTTTTCCTTGGTAAATGCGGTGGCCTGAAACGTAAAAACAAACTCGGAGACCTGATACTTCCCATTGCTGCTGTGCGCGGGGAAGGGACATCTAACGACTATTTTCCTCCCGAAGTACCGGCTTTACCGGCTTTTAACCTTCAGAAAGCTGTTTCCACCACCATACGTGACCGAGGACACGATTACTGGACAGGCACGGTTTACACAACAAACAGAAGGGTTTGGGAGCATGATGATGAATTTAAAAAATACCTTCGCAAAATCAGAGTGATGGCCATAGATATGGAAACTGCGACCTTGTTTTCAGCAGGGTTCGCCAATCATATTCCTACAGGAGCTTTGCTTTTAATTTCCGACCAACCTATGATATCTTCTGGTGTTAAAACGGACAAATCAGACAAAAAAGTTACCGGGATATATGCTGAAACTCATCTTAAGATAGGTATTGACTCCCTCAATCAACTTATTAACAATGGACTTACCGTGAAACATCTTTATTTTGATTATAACTGATAAACGATGAAAAGCGCCACAGAAATAATTCAGGATATCAAGCGCAAAATTTACCATCCGGTATATTTTTTATCAGGTGAAGAGCCTTATTATGTGGACCAGATAAGTGATTTTATTGAGGATAATCTTTTATCCCCCGAAGAAAGAGATTTTAACCAAACTGTTGTTTACGGAAGGGATATTGATGTGCAGGGAATTATTGATTATTGCAAGCGCTTCCCAATGATGTCCGATTATCAGGTGGTTATAGTTAAGGAAGCTCAAGTCATTAAAAACATCGAAGAACTGTCTGCCTATGTGGAAAACCCGCTGAGCACCACGATACTTGTCATTTGTTATAAATATGCAAAAATTGACAAACGAAAAAGTTTTGCCAAACTCATAGAGAAAAAAACCGTGTTTTATGAATCACCCAAAATATGGGAAAACCAGATGCCGGCATGGATTACAAATTTTTTTAAAGGACGCGGATATCCGATACAACAAAAAGCAGCCTATTTGATGGCGGAATTTTTAGGCACTGAACTCGGCAAAATTGTGAATGAAGCGGAAAAGTTGATGATTAACGTAAAAGCCGGAACAGAAATCACCGTAGAGCACGTTGAACGAAATATCGGCATTAGCAAAGATTATAATGTTTTTGAACTGCAGAAAGCCCTGGGCGCGAAAAATGTTTTCAGGGCAAACCAGATTATAAAATATTTTGCAGATAACGAAAAGGAAAACCCCATGGTAAAAGTGCTGCCCCTGTTGTATTCTTATTTTTCCAAAGTATTGTTGTATCATAATATCATGGATAAATCCCCGAACAACCTTGCCTCATCATTGTCGGTCAGCAGGATATTTGTTGACGATTATGCTATGGCTGCCCGCAACTATCCTGTGAGGAAACTCCGAAATGTTTTTAGTTTTTTGCATGATTACGACCTAAAAGCCAAGGGGATAGACAGCCCCGCTGTTGAAGACGGTGAGCTGATGAAGGAGATGATTTTTAAAATTCTGAACTGACAGAAGTTTCTTATACTGTTTCTAGTTATTAAACGTATAGCCTAGGCCGATGCTGGCCATATGCAGAAAACGGTGTTTGCTTATAGGTTCCAGTTCCTGATAGGTATTCATTATTGAACAATGCGGATTATATCCGGCGCGGAAAAACAAACCGTTAATTTTTTCATAGCGCACACCTATCCTGCCCATGGCCGACAGGTAAGAAACATTGCTACTGAACTGTCCTTGCAAGGCGGAATAGTTTTTATAAAAATACAGATAATCAAGTCCCAGCCCGCATTCAAACATCCATGCCCCGCGGCCTATCATGAAATCAATTTCAAGCGGAATGCCTGCGGAATATATCTTCGGGAAAGAGAAATAATTAATGCCTGTTCTCAAGCTCAGTATATTTGAGCGGTTGCAAAGCAGAACAATATCCAGATTCACAGAATTAATGCCCAATCCGGCAAAATTGTATGAAGTTTCATGAAATAAAGCAATTTTGGGGCAGAAATCGCTTTTGGTTTTGCAATTACCAGCTCTGTAAGAGAGATTCTGACCAAAAGTAATGAAACACAAAACACACATTTGAGACAGCAGTATTATTTTTTTCATGTTTAGGTTTTTTCTATACAATACAAAAGTAAAATTACAGTTATATATCAAGTATTTCAAATAATATCTCTACTTTTGGCAAATTTATCAGTTTTTTGATTCCCGTTTATGTTGTGCAGAAAATTACTCGCTCTTGTTGTTTCAATTTTATTTCTACAGTGTAGCACTGCCTTAGCCCAGAAGGGAACAATAAAAGGCTTTGTGTACGACAAGGAAACCGGCGAACCGTCGATATTTACCAGCGTTTATTTGTATAAAACCACCCTGGGCGTTACTACCGATGTCAACGGTTTTTTTGCCATCACGCAGATCCCCCCCGGAGATTATATTCTGATTGCCACATTTTTAGGGTACGATACCGTGAAAATGCCCGTCACTGTTGGTAAAGGGGAAATTTTAAATAAAAAGCTGTATATACAAAAATCTGCTTACGAGATAAAAGGCATAAATATTTCAGCGGAAACACAGGAAAACAAAACAGAAACAAAAGTTTCGGAAATTACGGTAACCCCCAAAAAAATTGAGCAGATTCCTACCATAGGTGGTGTGCCCGACCTTGCCCAGTACCTTCAGGTACTGCCCGGTGTTATTTTTACCGGCGACCAGGGAGGTCAACTTTATATAAGAGGAGGTTCGCCTATACAAAACAAAGTACTGCTTGATGGCATGATAGTGTATAACCCTTTTCATTCCATAGGTTTGTTCTCGGTGTTTGATACCGACATTTTGAAAAATGCTGAAGTATATACCGGTGGTTTTGGCGCCGAATACGGTGGCAGAATATCTTCGGTGATGGACATCACTACCCGCGACGGAAACAAAAAACGTTTCGGAGGGAAAGTGGACGTGAGTACTTTTGGTGCAAAGGTCCTGCTGGAAGGGCCTATAGTAAAACAAAAAGAAAATGATAAAGGCAGCGCCTCCTATATTATTTCTATTAAAAATTCTTATCTTAAACAGTCCTCAAGAATTTTTTATAAATATATGAATTCGCCTTCTGGACTTTCTTTTGGAGAATATATCAAATATAAAGATACTGTTGGGTTGCCTTTCAATTATACCGATATTTACGGAAAAGTTTCCATCAATGCCGCCAACGGGAGCAAGGTAAATCTTTTCGGTTACAGTTTTAATGATGCCGCCGACTACCGTGAAATAGCCACTTTTAAATGGAATTCTTACGGCGGGGGAGCCAATTTTGTGATTATTCCCGGGAAAGCATCCATGCTCATTGACGGTACGCTGGCCTATTCTTCTTACAAAATAGCTTTGGACGACCAGACCGACAAAGCAAAATCAAGTACCATCAATGGCTTTAATCTTGGGTTAAACTTTACTTCTTTCTTAGGGAAAAGCGAATTGCGTTATGGATTGGAAGTGCTTGGTTTTGGTACTAATTTCGAGTTTTATAATACGGCCAACAGGAGGATATACCAGAAAGAATCCACCACGGAATTTGCAGTATTCATTAAATACAAATGGGTAAAAGGCAAATTTTTGATAGAACCAAGCTTCCGGGCGCATGAATACGCCTCCCTTTCAAAATTTTCACCGGAACCGCGTCTTGCCATTAAATACAATGCCACAAAATTTTTGCGTATAAAACTTGCGGGCGGCATGTATTCTCAAAACCTTATCAGTGCCAGCTCCGACAAGGATGTAGTGAACCTGTTTTACGGATTTCTTTCCGGCCCCGACAATTTACCCAAAGAATTTGACGGTAAAGAAGTTACTCACGCCCTGCAAAAAGCTGACCATGTAATTCTGGGCATTGAGATTGATTTGCATAAATATGTTACCCTGAATATTGAGGGCTACTACAAGTGGTTTACACAACTCACCAATATCAATCGCAACAAAGTGTATGACGATATCCCCGATTATGCAAATAAGCCGGACATACTGAAAAAAGATTTTATAATTGAAAAAGGCGATGCAGAAGGTTTGGATGTTACCGTGAAATTCGAATACAACCAGATTTATTTATGGGCGGTTTATTCTTTGGGTTTTGTACACCGTTATGATGGCATTGACACGTACTTTCCGCATTACGACCGCCGGCACAATGTGAACCTCGTAGGCTCTTACAATTTTGGTAAAACTCTTACATGGAGCATTAATGTGCGGTGGAATATGGGCTCGGGATTTCCGTTCTCGCAAACACAAGGCTATTATGAATTGCTGGATTTCACCGATGGCATAAATACGGATTATACAACTGATAACGGTGACATAGGCATCGTCTATGCCGATTATGATAGCGGACGCCTGCCTTACTATCATCGTTTGGATATCTCAGGTAGCAAGACTTTTTATTTTGCTAAAAACATGTCACTTGAAATCAACCTGGGCGTTACCAATGTGTATAACCGCAAAAATATTTTCTATTTTGACCGTATTACTTACAAACGCATTGACCAGTTGCCCATTATGCCCAGTCTTGGCATCAGTTTTAAGTTTTAAAAAAATCCTCTTTTAATTCATGGTTTCATATAGAACCTGATGGCGGGAATTTACATACATATCCCTTTTTGCAGGCAAAAATGCCACTATTGTAATTTTTATTCCGTCCCATCACTAAAACATTATGTCGAGGTGATACAGGCAATACAAAGGGAATTGCTTTTGCAGAAAAACTATCTCAGTGAAAAAATAAACACCATTTATTTTGGCGGAGGCACACCTTCGATAATGAAAACTGACGACATACAATCCATACTGGAAACCATTTATAAAAATTTTGATGGCAGCTCTGTTTCTGAAATCACCCTGGAAGCTAATCCCGATGATATGGACAGGAAAAAAATACAGGAGCTGAAATATACCGTCGTGAATCGCATCAGCCTGGGGGTGCAGTCTTTTTTTGATGAAGACCTGAAATATCTTAACCGCAGCCACCATGCTGCACAGGCTGATTATGCCGTAAAAGCTCTTCAGGACGGTGGTTTTACAAATATAAGCATTGACCTGATATATGGCATCCCGACACTTGGGTTGAACCGGTGGAAGCAAAACCTTGCAACGGCAGTCCAACTCGGCATTCCCCACATCTCTGCCTATGCGTTGACGGTGGAGCCCAAAACCAATCTGGAGTTTTTTATAAGAAAAGAAAAATTACAGGAGGTGTCTGAAGAAGACGTTGCGGAACAATATAGCTATGCCATGAAATTTTTAAAAGAACGGGAATATGCACATTATGAAATATCCAACTTTGCTATGCCCGGCATGGAATCAAAGCATAACTGTTTGTACTGGGAAGGCGCAAAATATCTGGGCGCAGGGCCTTCGGCACATTCTTATGACGGCAGCTCCAGGCAGTGGAATTGCTGCAACACTGAAAAATATATTGAAGGCATAAAAAACAGAAACATTCCTTGCGAGAAAGAAACACTGACGAAAAATCAAAAATACAATGAATATATCATGACTTCCTTACGTATTGCAAAAGGAGTTGATATGTTTTTTTTGCAACAGAATTTTGGCGATGATTTTCTTAAGAGTTTTACCGGGCTTATGCAGCCGCATCTTGACAAAGGGTTTGCCTTGAAGAGCGGGCATAATGTAGTTTTAACCAATGAGGGCAAATTATTTGCCGACAGGATTGCTGCGGATTTTTTTATTATATAAAATCAGGATAGAAAACATATATAAAATTGTAAATCAATACTTTGAAAGGTGAAAATCGTATGGTCGCAATTTTTAGAAAAGACACTAGTTTTTATTTGAATATCTGGTGTAAGTTTTTTGATACGGCAGCATCATGAAAATACTATGGAAATACATGAAGCCACAGCGATGGCTGATTTTTATCGCTCTTCTTTTGGCAGGCATCAGCCAGTTGTTGAGTTTAGTTGACCCGCTTATATTTGGAAAAATAATAGATGATTATGCAACCCATCCCGGCTTACGTAGCGAAGAGGAATTAGTTCAAGGAGTATTGTTTTGGCTGGGAATTGCTATTGCTATTGCCCTTTTGTCCCGAGCTACGAAATCCATACAGGAATATTTTACCCGTCTTGCCGTTCAGAAATTCGGAATGCAGATTTTTAACGACGGGCTAAAACAGACGCTTCGCCTGTCTTTTCAGGAGTTTGAAGAACAGCGCAGCGGAGAAACCCTATCAGTATTGCAAAAAGTTCGTACCGACACCCAACAGTTCACCAATTCCTTCATTAACATTTTGTTTTCATCGCTTGTGGGCATAGGTTTTCTGGTCTGGTATTCTGTTACCAAAAACTGGATGCTCATACCTGTATTTTTGATAGGCATACTGTTTTTAGGCTCCCTGACCGGACTGCTAAGCAAAAAGATAAAATCCACCCAGCGTTCCATCAATCGTGAAACCAATAAAATGTCGGGTGTTATCACTGAATCCCTACGCAACATCGAACTGGTAAAAAGCCTGGGCCTTACTTTTCCGGAAATAAAACGTTTAAAAGAGCATACGCGGAAAATATTTGACCTGGAGATGGAAAAAGTAAAAAAGGTTCGCACCTTAACATTTTTTCAAGGCTCCATGCTCAGCATATTGAAGCAATCCATTTTGTTTATTTTGCTATGGTTGATATTCAGGAAAGTTTTAACCACCGGGGAACTTATCACTATGCAATTTATTTCAACATCCATATTCGGCCCTTTGCAAGATTTGGGGAATATCATCCTTAGTTACCGGGAAGTGGAAACTTCTGTAAGTCAT
This sequence comes from Bacteroidales bacterium, assembly GCA_023228145.1. Taxonomy (NCBI): domain Bacteria; kingdom Pseudomonadati; phylum Bacteroidota; class Bacteroidia; order Bacteroidales; species Bacteroidales bacterium. Next base: position 46,881 of record JALOBU010000001.1, read on the forward strand.
TTTGACCAATTGATGCAAAAACCGATTGATAAAAGGCCCGAAAACCCTGTGGAAATTGGCAACTTATTATCTGTCTGTTTTCAGAATGTTGTTTTTCGGCACAAAACAGCCACAACCAATGCCATTGATGATATATCATTCAGGGTGCAGACCGGTGAAACCATTGCTTTTGTGGGGCCTTCAGGCTCAGGAAAGTCCACCCTAGTGAAGTTATTAGTTGGATTATACAAACCGATAAAAGGCACGATCAATTTTAATGAATGTTCTTCAACACAAATAAGGTATAATGAGTTACGAAGACAAATAGGGTTTGTAACTCAGGACACACAGTTGTTTGCCGGCACCATAAAGGAAAATTTATTATTTGTGAAACCCGATGCTTCGGATGATGAGATTACAGATGCGCTGAACATGGCTGCCTGTGAGAAGTTGATAAGGAATTCAGCAAAAGGAATAAATACTGTGCTGGGAGAAGGAGGCATGAAATTGTCGGGAGGGGAAAAGCAACGTATTTCTATTGCTAGGGCTATATTACGACAGCCGCGTTTGTTGATATTTGATGAAGCGACCTCGTCACTGGATTCACTGACTGAAGAAGAAATATCTAATACTGTCCGCAGGTTTTCCGGCAGCAGTGAGCGTATCACCATATTAATCGCACACCGTTTATCCACCATAATGCATGCAGATTTAATTTATGTTCTGGAGAAAGGGAAAATAATTGAAAAGGGTTCCCATGACGTACTGATGCTACAGAAAGGTTTATATTATGCTATGTGGCGTCAGCAGATAGGCGAAAGAAAAAATATCGTACTTACTGAATAATCTCAGATTATTATGCGCTTCCTTCAATCGTTGCAACAGGCTTTGTTTTATTTTTATTTTACATGGAGCATTGAACCGCTTTTAGCGAAATGAATAATAAAATAAAGTGCATAAATAGTGAATAAATTTGCCTAAGAAAACTAATGTAAATAATGAAAGAATCACAATTGTTTCACACGCAAAGACTTATTTTTTTCTCTCGTTTTGTTCTTTGTAAAACACAATTGAATCATTCAGAGAATAAATATAATCCAAAGTTTTCTTGCTGCAACCTGCCAGGGGGTCATCATTCAGGCGGATTCGTAAATATACCGGCTGGTGGTCGGAAAATTCAAATCCGTAATCCAGTGTTTTGATTGTTTCAACAATGATATTGGGCGAGACCACAAAAAAATCATAGATGGTGGTCGGCGTGCTGCCATGTTTATATGCGCTTCTCAGGTCGCGGTTGGTGGGGCATGTGCTGTCGCAAGCCCATTGCCAGCCATCGGGCATAAAATTAAAAGGTATTTTGGGCAAGCCTGATTTTTTTACGTAACCCGAAGCAAAACGGAAAGAGTTGTAATTATAAGGATTTTGGTTCCAGTCGCCGCCGGCTATAACAAAATTTCCTTTGGCGTATTCGTTCAGAATAAATCCGCGCAACATCCACATCTCATATTGCCTGAGCCTGTCGGCATCGTCAAAAGCCGAATTGTGCGTGTTGATGACAATCAGTTCTTTGTGATTGCTCAGCAGAAAGCGCTGGATCATAAAGCAACGGTCGAGCATGAATATTTTAAGTGGCCAGGAATAGTTTACAGGGTATGAAAACCTCTCCGAGCTTAAAGGATAATATCGTGAAAATGTAGAAATGCCGGAGACTACTTTTCCCAAAGGTTTAAGCATCGGGGCGGGGACATGTTTCACATTATAATTGACAGCAAAGCTAAAGGTGTAATCCGGTAAAGCTTTTGAAAATAATGCGGCCTGATTCATATAATAGCTTCTTTTTGATGCGGTATCCACTTCCTGCAAAAGAAAAAAGTCCATGCTGTCGTTTTTTGAAAGAAAATCAAAAACTCCGTTCAGATTATTTTGAAATGTTGCTTTATCCGGGCGTACCATTTTCCCTCCGTCGTAAAAAAAATCCATGCTTTCATCCAGCCCGCAGTAGCCCACATTCCATGTGATAAATGTAATATCCCTGCTGTCAATCACAGCATCAGGAGAATTATTCATCACAGCGATATGTTCGGAGGGAACGGGCTGAAAATCGGTAAGTGTAAAATAAACAAACAGTGCCACCAGTCCGGCTATGACAATACAAAAAATTATAAGCAGAATTTTAAGTGATTTTTTTAATGCCCTCATAGATTTTTTTAATAAAAATACAAAATAAAAATTTGACTTATAAAATTTGTTTTAATAAAACTTGTTAGCGCCTGATAATTTTTATATTTTTACATGAATTATCCTTATCTCCTTAACATAAAAATTACCGGTATGGACAAGAAAAAAATCATCCTCATTGGCATTATTACCTTTTTAATTGCTTTTACCATTTATCTTATCAGCAGAGCAAGTACGCAGTCTATAATAAAGGTGAACCCTGCCTTTAAAGAATATGTTGCTGCCTTTACTTCTGGAATTATTTCCACCGAATCAAGCATAAAAGTACGCATGAATTTTGATGTTGCCGATTCTTCCATGTTTGAGAAACCTACAGAGGAGGAATTGTTTGATTTTTCTCCATCCATAAAAGGAAAATCATACTGGATTGATACCCGCACAGTAGAGTTTCGCCCGGATAGCAAGCTGGAGGCCGACAAACTATATACGGCAAAATTCTACCTGTCGAAAGTCATCCATGTGCCCGACAGCATGCGTACCTTTATTTTTCAGTTTCGTACAACAAAACAAGCTTTTGAAGTAAAAGTGGACAATCACAAGGCATACAGCAACAGCAACCTGAAATGGGAAAAGATTAGCGGGACAATTATTACAGCCGATGTGGCCAGTGCAGATGATGTCGCTAAATTATTCGATGTAACACAGGGGAGTAAAAAGCTTAAAGTTACTGTCATGACGGGAAGCGACAAAAAGACTTTCACCTTTGTCATTGACAGCGTGAACCGCGATACCAAAGCCTCCGTAGTGAAAATAAAATGGGACGGCAAGCCCATACTGGCAGATAATAAAGGTTCTTATGATGTTGAAATTCCTTCTATCAATGATTTCAATCTATTTTCCATTGTGGCATCACAAAACCCCGAGCCGGTGGTCAGTTTATTTTTTTCCGACCCCCTGCTTGAGGAACAGGATTTAAACGGCCTGATAACTTTGGGAAATATCAACGACCTGAAATTTGACATTGAAGATAACCAGATAAAAATTTATCCTCCGGGGGAAGTGGGCGGAACACAAGTTATTACAGTATATCAGGCCGTGAAAAACATTAACAGTAAAGAGCTGGGTGAAAAATATGTTGACTCGGTAACATTTGAAGATATAAAGCCCAACATCCGGCTGGTTGGAAACGGGACCATACTGCCCAGCACAAACGGCCTGATATTTCCTTTTGAAGCCGTTAATGTCAACGCTGTGGATGTGAAAATATTCAAAATTTATGAAAACAACATTTCTCAATTTCTGCAGGTAAATGACCTTGATGGCGAAAGAGAAATGTCTCGTGTGGGGAAACTCATACTGAAGAAAAAAATTCAACTGCAGTCGGCAGGGGCACCCGTATTGAATTACGGCAACTGGTCCCGCTATTATATTGACCTTTCCGAACTTATTCAAGCCGAACAGGGGGCTATATACCAGGTTACACTGGGTATTAAAAAAGCCTATTCCACTTATGGCAATTGCACGGAAGTGGATGAGGGAGAAACAGATGAAAATCTTAACTCTTCTTGGGACGAAAGCGTTGAAGACGAGCCCGAAAACTGGTATTATTATGATTATTACGGCTATTATTATGATTATGATGACGACTATTATTATTACGATTGGTATGAGAGAGACGACCCTTGCGAAGACTCCTATTTCAGGAACAAAGTTGTAAGCCGCAATGTACTGGCCACAGACATAGGCATCATAGCCAAAGTGGGCAGCACCGGTGAGCTTCACATATTTACCACCGACCTAGTTGCCGGCAAACCTATGCCTTCGGTATCCATCACGGTGCTGGATTATCAGAGCCAGGAACTCAACAAGGCTCAGACCAATTCCGATGGAGCAGCAGTGATACAGCTGAAAAAAGTACCATACCTGATTGTTGCTGCAAAAGACAATCAGCGTGCTTATTTGAAAATGACGGGTGGCTCGGCCTTGTCGTTAAGCATGTTCGAGGTTGGCGGGGAAGCCGTTCGTAAGGGAATTAAAGGTTTTATATACACAGAACGGGGGGTTTGGCGGCCTGGGGACTCCATTTTCCTGGTTTTTATCCTTGAAGACAAACTGCACAAACTATCGCCAGAAACTCCTGTGGTATTTGACCTTACCAACCCGCGCGGACAAAAGGTACAGCATATCGTGAAAACAAAATCTGTGAACGGCTTTTATGATTTCCGCACCGCCACAGACCCCAATGCGCTTACAGGTTACTGGACAGTGGGCATTCGTGTGGGAGGCTCTTATTTCAGCAAATCCTTGAAAATAGAAACCATAAAACCCAACCGCCTGAAGATAAAACTGGATTTTGGCTCGGATATGATAACCCAGTCTTCCAATGGTACGCTGGAGGCCAAATGGCTCCATGGAGCTGTTGCCCGCAACCTGAAAGCCGATGTAACCGTGGTGCTGAATAAGACCAATACCGTATTTAAAAAATATTCAAGCTTTATTTTTGACGACCCTGCAAAAAGATTTTATTCGGAAACCTATAAGGTTTTTAGCGACAAATTGAACGAGGAAGGTAAGGCTGAGATAATCCCGGACATTGCTGTTTCGAGTTCTGCGCCGGGGGTACTGCGTGCCGGTTTTGAAACCAGGGTGTTTGAACAGGGCGGCGAATTCAGCGTGGACAGGTTTTCATTATTGTATTATCCCTTTGAAACGTATGTGGGAATAAAAACCCCCGAGGGAGAACGCTATTCTTCCATGCTGAATACGGAAAAGAATTATTCCATAGAATTTGTCAATGTGAATACCAAGGGCAGCCCTGTGAAATCGGGCAAGGTACAGGTGGATATCTATAAAGTGAATTGGCGTTGGTGGTGGGACAACTCGGGCTATGATGTAGCAGATTTTGTTCGCAGCCAGTATAATGAACCTTACAAAACATTTGAGCAGGGTTTTGTGAGTGGCAAAGGGCAGTTTAATATTACCATCCCCGATGCTGACTGGGGCCGTTACTTTATCAGAATCACCGACCTTGTCAGCGGGCACAGTACAGGAAAAATTGTGTATTTCGATTGGGCTGACTGGGCAAGCCGTTCCCGTGAAGGCAAAGAAGGCGCCGCCATGCTGATGTTCTCCGCAGATAAAGAAAAATACCAGGTGGGCGATGAAGTAAAACTGACCATACCTTCAAGCGATGGAGCCCGCGCATTAGTTACCATAGAAACAGGAAGCAAAGTGCTGCAGTCACACTGGCTGAACACTGAAAAGGAACAAACAACTTTTAAGTTTACTGTTACAGAAGAAATGGCTCCTAATGTTTATGCCGCAGTTACTATGATACAACCTCACGGCCAGACTGCAAACGATTTGCCCATCAGGCTTTATGGTGTTATTCCAATCATAGTCGAAGACCCCAATACACATCTGCGGCCTGTAATCACCATGAACGATGTACTGCGCCCGGAAGAAAATGCCAGCATAACGATTAAAGAAGAAACAGGAAAAGCCATGACCTATACGGTGGCTATTGTGGATGAAGGATTGCTGGACCTTACAAAATTCACAACACCTGAGCCATGGAATTATTTTTATGCCAAAGAAGCCTTAGGAATAAAAACCTGGGATTTGTATGACTATGTTATGGGAGCTTATGGTGGGCAGCTGGAACGCATTCTAAGCATAGGAGGTGGTGACGACGGTGGCGATGGCCCCTCAAAACGCACCAATCGCTTCAAACCCATGGTGAAGTTCTTTGGGCCTTTTGCCCTGAAGAAAGGCGCTTCCAACACCTATACGTTCAAGATGCCCCAGTATATAGGCTCGGTGCGTGTGATGGTCATTGCCGGACAAGATGGCGCATATGGCAATGCCGAAAAAACTGTGGCGGTCCGCAAGCCGCTGATGCTGCTCGGGACACTGCCGCGCGTGGTAGGACCCGGAGAAACAGTGAGCCTGCCGGTAAGCGTGTTTGCTATGGAGAAATTTGTAAAAAATGTAAACGTTAAACTGACAACCAATGATATGTTTACCATAGAAGACAATCATGTGAAATCCTTGACATTTAAGGAAATTGGCGATGACCTTGTTACATTTAAGTTGAAGGTAAAAGAAGCTTCAGGAATTGGTAAGGTTAAAATAAATGCCAGCAGCGGAAAGGAAACAGCCGTCTATGAGATAGAAATTGATGTGCGCAATCCCAACCCGGAAATAACAGAGGTAATTGCCGATGTCATAAAAAGCGGCAAATCATGGAGCGCCGATTATATACCTGTCGGCATTGCCGGAACAAATAAGGGCGTTATAGAGGTGTCGTCCATACCGCCTATTAACCTTGAAAAAAGACTTAAGTACCTTATTTCATATCCCTATGGCTGCATAGAACAAACTACTTCAGCAGCTTTTCCACAGTTGTTTCTTGCCAACCTGATGGAGCTTGACGATAGTAAGAAAAAAAGTATAGAACGCAACATCAAGGCTGCTATAAACCGCATCAGCTCATTTCAGACTCCTTCCGGAGGGTTTTCTTACTGGCCGGGCTACAGCGAAGCAGACCAATGGTCCAGCTGCTATGCAGGGCATTTTCTGCTCGAAGCGAAGGATTTAGGTTATAATGTTTCTCCAACAATATTGAAAAGATGGGAAAAATATCAAAAAAATATTGCCAAACAATGGACTCCTGCGTTTTCGAAATATTATGAATATTCCGACGTAGTGCAGGCTTACCGTCTTTATACCCTGGCACTGGCTAAAGTCCCGGATTTAGGCTCAATGAACCTGCTGAAAGAACAAAAAAACCTCAGCATACAGGCACGCTGGCGGTTGGCAGCAGCATACCAGTTGGCAGGCCATAGCAACATAGCAAAACAAATGGTGGCGAATGCATCCACCATAATTAAACCTTATAAAGAACTTAGTTTTAGCTATGGTTGTGACGAACGTGACCGTGCCATGATTGTGGAAGCCTTGTCGTTACTTGATATGAGAAGTAAAGCGGCGCCCATTGTGAATATCATCTCATCGCGCCTTAGCAAAGACCAATGGATGAGTACCCAGACAACAGCTTACTGCCTGCTGGCTATTTCCAAATACGTGGGCAGCGCCGGAATGAGCCCTCTGGACTTCACCTATACCCTGAATAATGGCACTGCGGTGAATAAAAAATCTGCCAAGCCTGTGGCAACTATTGAGCTGGATATGAAAAAATCAACGCAAAAAGGCAAGCTGAAAATAAAAAATAACGGCAAGGTTATGTTGTATGCCAGGCTCATACTCACCGGTATTCCTGCGGCAGGAGAAGAAAAAGCCGGCGAAAGCAACCTGAAAATTGAAGTAGAATATAAGAGCCTAAATGGTGAAAAGATAGATGTAAGCAAACTGGAACAGGGGACTGATTTTATGGCTGAAGTAAGCATAACCAACCCCGGGTTGATGGGATATTATTATAATATGGCTTTGTCACACATCTTCCCGTCGGGATGGGAGATACACAACACACGCATGGATGAATCATACGGGCGTGTAACGATGTCATCGTATGACTATCAGGATTTCCGCGACGACAGGGTTTATACCTTTTTCAGCATAAAGAGCAATGATAAGAAGATTTACAAGGTGCTGCTCAACGCCAGTTACCTTGGGCGTTTTTATATGCCGACAGTAAGTTGCGCCGCCATGTATGACGATGCCATTTACGCACGTACCAAAGGACAATGGGTGGAGGTGGTGCCTTATAATGATAAGGCGACGGCAGAAAAATGAAGAAATTATGAATAATAAACAAGGAATATCGAATGATGGAATGACAAAAAACTTCGAACCTTGACCCTTTGTTCAATATTCGATATTATTTTATCAGGTAAGATTTGTTTCTTATCACATTTTTCACTGCTTTCTGCAGGTATTCATTGGCCATCATTATCATATCAAAATCAGAAGGAAAAGGTAGCGGACCGTTACCTAAGCGTTTTTTAGTCTCGGCGGATAAGGCTCTCAGATCGCCGTTGGCAATAAGATAGCCATTGCTGAAAACCGAATTGGCAGTGATATTTTCAGAGTTCATGAGTTGTTTGGTGATGTTGTTGTAATGCTCCACTTTACCTGATAACACAGCTTCTTTGTTTTGCTGTATTTCTTTTAGCATGCAGCTCACTTTAATATAACGAGGAATTTTGATGTCGTTGCCGGCGCTGTCGTGCATCACATTGCCGTGGTTGTCAAGCTGGTAAGTCCAGCCGTCCTGTATTTCTTTTGATTCTATCCAGTTTTTTTCCCTGATTCTTTCGGGAGAAACATCTATAACTTTAAGATTAAGCAGTATGGTATAATCGTAATTTATACCTTCCACTTCTTTTGAATCATACCTTACCCAGCGGGTTTCCGCATCCGAGAGGGTAATTTTCATGAATTCATATTCAAAATCCTGAGGTAATAATGCATAGCTGCTGTTCTTAATATAAAAAATTACATTGGTCGTGCCCAGAGCAATAGCTTTGTTTATTTGTGCATCCAGGTCCCTGTAATCTTTATAGTGTTTTTTTATTTTCATGAATTCGTCATATGCCTGCCGGGCGGAAAATTTGTCATTTTGAGACAATAATTTTAGTCCCAAGGCATAATAGTAATCACATGCTTTTTTTTCGGCTTCTATAAGGTCGGTGTCGTAGTTAACAATCTCAAAACCTACAGATGCCAGTATTTGTCCGGGCAGGTTTTTCACCAAATCCTGGCGGGTTTTCAGCTGAAAATAATTCTGATAAATTTCTTCCCATATCTCGGGCTTACCTGTTTTGCGCAGAAATTCAATTCTGTCGGTATTCTGTATATTTGCCTTTTTAAAAGCCTGTGAAAGCACCCAGATTTCTTTCGCATTGTCGGGCTTTTTCATCAGTTTACTAACGGCTTTTTTAGTTGCCATGCTGAAATCGCCTCTTTCGAGGTACTTCTTCGAAGAAGTACATCCTGCAGCCAGAAACAGGGTAAGCAGTATAATTATTTTTGTTTTCATGGCCTTGGTTATTTATGGTTAACAATTATGTAACAATAAAAACAAAATTTAAGCCAAAAAGCATTTTTTTCAAAGATAGCTTTATTTGTAACTTTTTTTTGCTTTTATCGTAACTTTGCTAAAATATATTATATATTGCATTGCATATGAAAGGAATAATTCTGGCAGGCGGCTCCGGGACTCGCTTATATCCACTTACCATTGCCATGAGTAAGCAGATGATGCCGATATACGACAAACCCATGATTTATTACCCATTGTCGGTGCTGATGATGGCAGGTATTTCAGAGATTCTTATTATTTCCACCCCGTACGACCTTCCGAATTTTGAAAAGTTGTTAGGAGACGGACGTGAATTGGGATGCAATTTTACTTATGCGGTTCAGGAAGTCCCGAACGGGCTGGCACAGGCATTTATCATCGGCGAAGAATTTATCGGGAAAGAAAAGGTTGCCATGATACTGGGTGATAATATTTTTTACGGTGCAGGCTTGCAGAAGTTATTACAGGAGAACAACAACCCCGAAGGAGGTGTTGTGTTTGCCTATCATGTTACCGATCCTCAACGTTACGGTGTCGTGGAATTTGATAAAAAACTCAAAGCCATTTCCATAGAGGAAAAACCTAAAAACCCCAAATCAAACTTTGCCGTTCCGGGATTATATTTTTATGATAACCATGTTATCGAAATTGCAAAAAAAATAAAACCCAGCAAGAGGGGGGAATATGAGATAACCGATATTAATAAATATTATCTTGAACAAAACAATCTTAAAGTTGCCATATTAACTAGGGGTACTGCCTGGCTTGATACCGGTACTTTTGCTTCATTACTGCAGGCTTCACAATTTGTTCAGGTTATTGAAGACAGGCAGGGGCTGAAGATAGGGTGTATAGAAGAAGTGGCATATCGTTTGGGGTTTATCAATGTTTCACAACTCAAGGTTTTGGCTGAGAAATATATCAAATCGGGTTATGGCGAATACCTAATGTCTATAATATAATTCAGATATGAGAACAATATTAATTACTGGCGGTGCAGGATTTATAGGAAGCTGCCTAGCGGAAAAGCTTATCGGTGATCCCGAAAATTACGTAGTGCTGATTGACAACCTATCCACAGGCGAGTTGTCCAAACTGCCAAAGATGCCTCAGAAAAACTGGCGTTTCATCAAATGCGATGTTAATGACTATGAAGACATTTCCGCAGTGATGCTTGCTTTTCCTTTTGAATATATTTTTCATTATGCTGCTGTCGTAGGTGTGCAACGCACTCAGCTGAACCCAGTAAATGTCCTTAACGACATCAAGGGTATTCATCATATCCTGACTTTAAGCAAAAATACCTCTGTGAAACGTGTTTATTTTTCGTCTTCATCCGAAGTATATGGCGAACCTGTTGACCTACCGCAGAATGAATATACAACTCCGCTTAATTCACGTGTGCCTTATGCTGTTGTTAAAAATGTCGGAGAAGCATATCTGAAATCCTATAAAAAAGAATTCGGGCTTGATTACACTATTTTCCGCTTCTTTAATACTTACGGACCCAAACAAAGCAAGGATTTTGTCATGTCGCGCTTTATTGGCCTGGCGTTAAAAAATCAAAATATTTCCATTTACGGCGATGGCAGTCAATCGCGCACCTTCTGTTATATTGACGATAACGTTGAGGCCTGTTACAACAGCTATATGAATACTGTACTTAAAAATAACAACTCCAACGAAATAATCAATATCGGAAACGATATAGAAATTTCGATATTAGACCTTGCAAATAGAATTATTGCAATGACAAATTCGTCTTCCAAAATAATTTATAAACCACCTCTTGAAGAAGGCGACATGAACAGAAGGCTACCTGATATTACAAAAATGAAAAAACTCCTGGGCAGGCCTTTGTTGTCTATAGAGGAGGGTATTAGAAAAATTATTAAGATGCCTGAACTCCTGAAATAAAGCCTATACCGTCATAATATCTTTTTCTTTCTGAGCCAATAGTTTATCAATTCTATCAATAAAATTGTCCGTTAATTCCTGGATTTTACTTTCTGCTTTTTTTACAGCATCTTCAGGCACACCTTCTTTTTCCAGTTTTTTCAGTGATTCGTTTGAAGTACGGCGTATGTTTCGGATGGCTACTTTTGCATTTTCGCCTTCAGCTTTGGCTTTTTTTGCAAGTTCTTTACGCCGTTCTTCTGTCAGCGGAGGAACAATAATTCGTAGTATTTCCCCGTCGTTTTTTGGATTGAATCCCAAGTTGGCAGCCATAATAGCTTTTTCAATCACCGGCAGCATATTTTTGTCCCAGGGTTGTACAATGATTTGTTTCGGGTCGGGGGTGTTGATGTTTGAAACCTGTTCCAGGGGTGTCATCACGCCATAATAATCAATTTTGATACAGTCGAGCATTTGTGCACTTGATTTTCCGGTGCGTATTTTTTGTAGTTCCCGCTCCAGATGAGTTATTGCAATCTGCATACTTTCGGCAGTTTCTTCAAGAACAAAATCTAATTCCTCTGACATGGTATAAATATTTTTGATTGATTACTTATTTTTTTGTAACATAGGTGCCCACAGTTTTACCTTGAATAATTTTCAGCAAGTTATCTTTCACATTCATATTAAAAACCACCAGGGGCATATTGTTATCTCTGCAGAGAGCAAAAGCAGTCATGTCCATCACTTCAAGGTTTTTTTCCAGGGCTTCATCAAAGCTGAGTTGTTTGTATTGTTTGGCCAAAGGATTTTTCTCAGGGTCTGAATCATAGATTCCGTTTACCCTGGTGCCTTTAAGTATCACATCGGCATTGATTTCGAGTGCGCGGAGCACTGCAGCCGTGTCTGTAGTGAAAAAAGGGTTTCCTGTGCCTCCTGCAATAATCACCACTTCTCCTTTTTCCAGATGTTTACAAATTCTGCTGCTACTGGTAAGTTCACATACAGGATTTATTTGAAGCCCGGAAAGCAGTTTGCATTTTATTCCTGCATTTTCAAAGGCCGACTGAAGCGCCAAACCGTTTATGACAGTAGCAAGCATGCCCATATAATCGCCATGCACGCGGCTGATGTTCATATTATTGCCTTTCAGTCCCCTGAAGATATTTCCTCCCCCGATAACAACAGCTATCTGGACTTGTTTTTCTAGCGCTTTACGGATTTCTTCCATAAAAAAAACTATACTTGATGCACTCAACCCATAGGATTTCTCTCCCGTCAATGCTTCGCCGCTTAATTTCAATAATATTCTTTTATATTTCATGGCATAAAATTCTGTTGATGCAAAAATAAAAAAAAAGAGAGAACTACAGCCCTCTCTTTAATAATTGGTGATAAGTTTAAGATTATCTTACCGACACTCTTTTGAAGTCCACTATTTTCAGTTCTTTGTCATGATCCGACAAATATTGGCTGACGGTTTTTTTATTGTCTTTAATAAATTCCTGATTTAAAAGGGTGTTTTCTTTAAAAAATTTATTGAGTTTCCCCATGGCAATTTTTTCGAGCATGTCTTCGGGTTTGCCTTCCTGGCGAGCCTGTTCTTTTCCTATTTCCATTTCATGCTCAATAATCTCAGGAGCTACATTGTCTTTGTCAAGTGCAATGGGATTCATGGCGGCGATTTGCATCACGACATCTTTTCCCAGTATGTCAATTTCGTTAACATTGTTTTTATTGAATCCGACAATAGCCGAAAGTTTATCTCCGTTATGATTATATATGGATACTTTAGGGGCATTAACAAACTGGTAGTCGCCGAGCTCTATTTTTTCACCTGTTTTTCCCATGTAATCGCTGATGTGCTCTGCCACGGTGCGATTGTTGAAACTCAAGGCTTTTAATTCTTCGATAGTGTTGGGTTTCTTGTCCAGCGCCACTTCTGAAATAGCTTTGGCTATATCGGTGAACTCCTGGTTTTTTGCCACAAAATCCGTTTCGCAATTCAGCATCACAACGATACCGAAATTCTGCGAATCGGAAGTTTTTGCAATGACGATGCCTTCGTTAGTTTCACGGTCTGAGCGTTTGTTGGCAACTTTTTGTCCTTTCTTGCGAAGATAGTCAATGGCTTTTTCAAAATCTCCATCAGTTTCTACGAGAGCGTTTTTACAGTCCATCATACCTGCGCCGGTTGCTTTTCTCAATTTATTGACATCGGCTGCTGTTATATTTGCCATAGTAATGTTGGTTTTTAGGTTAATTATTTTTTTGAGATGTTTTTCTTTCCCGGTGCCGGTTTTTTAACATTTTTATCCATAGGTTTCCGGACTTTCTTAATATCATTGCCGGCCTCTTTGTCTTCAGTTTCTGGAGCTTTAGTCCCAATGTCTTTTTTTAAAGCAGCTTTCTTAAGTTTTTTAGCTTCTTCTTCTTCTTCCTGTTCTTCAATGGTTTTCAGGCTGGCTTTTTCGATGATGATTTCATCCGTTTCTTCTTCCTCTTCCTGTTTGTCTTTGGTAACCTTACGTTCGGCAATCCCTTCTTCAATAGCGGAAATCATCATAGAAAGAATGAGTGTGATGGATTTGGAAGCATCGTCATTCGCTGGTATAGGATAATCCACCTCGTTGGGGTTAGAATTAGTATCCACAATGGCAAAAGTTGGGATGTTCAATTTTTTTGCTTCATTAACAGCTATTTTTTCTTTCAGAATGTCAACAATGAAGATGGCAGATGGAAGTCGTGTCAGGTCGGCGATGCTGCCTAAGTTTTTTTCAAGTTTAGCACGTTCGCGGATGATTTGCAGGCGTTCACGCTTTGAAATTTTTACAAAGGTATTGTCGTTTTTCATTTTGTCGATGGAAGCCATTTTCCTTACGGCTTTGCGGATGGTGGCAAAATTTGTGAGCATACCCCCCGGCCAGCGTTCGGTAACATATGGCATTCCAACTCTTTTTACTAGCTCGGCAACGATTTCTTTAGCCTGTTTTTTAGTGGCGACAAATAAAATCTTTTTTCCTGACTTTGCAATTTGATTTAAAGCAGCTGCAGCTTCTTCCGCTTTGGCGATGGTTTTGTAAAGGTCAATGATGTGGATGCCGTTGCGCTCCATAAAAATATAAGGAGCCATGGCCGGATTCCACTTTCTTTTCAGATGGCCAAAGTGTACTCCGGCATCCAGAAGTTCTTCAAATGATAATTTATTCATAATGTAGATTTTTGAGGTTGTTTACTTTCTTTTTTACTTTTTTAAAGTCAATTGCCCGGTAGCATCACAAATGGATAGTCCTGGCAATTTAGATACTAAACATAGGACCAGACAAGCCTAACGTTTGCTGAACTGGAATCTTTTTCTTGCTTTTTTCTGTCCGGGTTTTTTGCGTTCAACCATTCTGGGGTCTCTGCGAAGCAAGAGTTTGGGTTTTAATATAGTGCGGTTTTCTTCATTTAATTTGCATAAGCCTCTGGAAATGGCCAGCGACAATGCTTCTGCCTGCCCTTTCGTCCCTCCTCCGGAAATGGTAACCTGCAGATCGTATTTGTCGGATGTGCTTGTAAGGTCAAGAGGTTGTTTAACAACATATTGTAAGGTAGGTGTTGGAAAGTATTCTTTGAAATCTTTTTTGTTAACGAGTATATTTCCACTTCCTTCTTTGAAAAATACACGCGCAACGGCTGTTTTTCTTCTTCCTATGGTGTGAATTACTTCCATAATTATTTAATAATAGTGTTTATATTAACTTTGTTTGGGTTCTGGCCTTGATGGGGATGTTCCTGCCCGGCATAAACAAAAAGATGCCTGAACATTTCACTGCCCAGCTTGGTTTTTGGCAGCATTCCTTTTATGGCAAGTTCCAGAATTTTTTCAGGTTTTTTTGCCAGATATTGCTCCGGAGTTGTAAGACGCTGTCCACCGGGGTAGCCTGTATGCCTAACATATTCTTTTTCAGTAAGCTTGCTTCCGGTAAGCTTTATTTTTTCAGCATTTATAATTATTACATTATCGCCGCAGTTAAGGTTGGGAGTATAATAAGGCTTATGTTTACCCCTTAAAATGAAGGCAACTTTACTTGCAAAGCGCCCTAAAACCTCGTTTTCTGCATCAACCATCAGCCAATCTTTAACAATGATATCTTTATTGGCTGAGCGTGTTTTATAACTTGTTGTATCCATCATTACATTGATTTTCAGTGTCAATAAGCGTTTTTAAACAAAATCGGGGTGCAAATGTACGTTTTTTTTTTCAATTAGCAAATTTACTGACATTTTTATGTTAATAATTTTTCTACGTCTTTAATTTAATGGCATAAAAAAATAAAAATCCCGTATTTATGTATTTATTTTTACATTTGCAAAAAATTTCATGTTTCATTTAAAAACAATTATTATGAAAAAGGTTTTATTATCAGCTGTTTCCATTATTGTTGTTATGTTTTTTATGGTTTCATGCAACTCAGGCGGCAAAGTGAGCCTGAAAACCCAGGACGATTCGGTGGCTTATGTTATCGGTGCTAATATTGGAGAAAACCTAAAAAGAAACATCACAAACGATTCATTAAATTTCAGCACGGAAGCATTGGTTCAGGGGTTTAAAGATGCGCTTGAAGGTATTGACAGCAATATATTTACGAAAGAAGACAAACAAAATATTATGATGAATTTCCAGAAGCAACTTCAGGAAAAACAGAACGAAAAAGCCATGAAAGCTGCCGAGCCTAATAAAATTGCAGGCGCTAATTTCCTTCAGGAAAACAAAAAGCAACCCGGTATCATCGAAACCAGCAGCGGCCTTCAATACAAAGTGGTGAAAGCAGGAACAGGTAAAACCCCGAAAGCTACCGATAACGTTACTGTTAATTATGAAGGGAAACTGATTAGCGGAGAAATATTTGATTCTTCTTATGACCGCAACAAGCCCGAGACTTTCAATGTGTCTCAGGTCATCAGAGGCTGGACCGAAGGTCTGATGCTGATGAAAGAAGGCGGCTCTTATGAGTTGTTTATCCCTTCTGATCTTGCTTACGGCGACCAGGGCAATGCCAAAATACCCGGAGGCTCAGCATTAATTTTTAAAGTGGAACTGTTAAAAGTGGAAGAAGAAGCTGCAACTAAATAATTTCATATTTCATCTGCATAACAAGGCTAAGATTTCTAACAAGTTTAAAATATTTATAAGCCGTTACAACAAAGTAACGGCTTTTTTTATTTTAATAATTTTGAAGATTGACAGATAATTTTAATTTTGCAAAAAAAACATTTTATGAAAAAAGCCTTAAAATTAATTTTCATTTTTTCTTTCTCAGCATTAATAACAGTTTCATGCAAAACCACAAAAAACACTCACACTCAGGCCGTGGTTCTTAAAACCTTTAATGACACAATTAGCTATATTATTGGTGCAGATGTGGGAGGAAACCTGAAAAAAAGCGAAGTGGAAATAAACAACGACATTTTCTTCCATGCATTTAATCAGGGGTATAATCAACACGACACATTATTATCTAAGGAAGTTCGTTCACAAATTATGAATAAATTTCAAAGAGAGCATAGTTTAAAACAGCAATCCAGAAACCTTGCCGAAGCTCAGAAAAACAAATTATCAGCTCAGGCCTTCCTTGAAGAGAATAAAAAGAAACCCGACATCGTGGAGCTGCCCAGCGGATTACAATATAAGATTATTAAACAGGGCGATGGTTCCAAACCCGGTCCTGAAGATGAAGTTACTGTTCATTACGAAGGCAGGCTGCTCGATGGAACTATATTCGATTCCTCATACGAACGTGGCGAGCCGATATCTTTCAGCCTCAACGGCGTGATTAAAGGATGGACAGAAGGATTGCAACTGATGAATACCGGCTCCACTTATGAATTGTTTATCCCCTCCGAACTGGCATACGGCGAAAGGGGAGTAGGACAGATACCCGGCGGAGCCATGCTGATATTCAAAGTGGAATTAATATCAATAAATAATAAATAACCCTTTATCAAACAAAAAGCATGAATTATGAAAAAAAATGTATTGACGATACTATCCGTAGTGTCGCTTGTAATTTGTTTATGGTTTTTTACAGGCTGTGATAACGCACAAAAAAAATCAGAGATGGAATTTACAGAGTTTGTTAAAAGTTTAGAAGCAAAATACGTTCCTTTATATAAGGAAGTTTGTATGGCCTCTTGGAGTGCTGAAACTACAGGCGATGAGGAAGCATATAAAAAGTCAGCGGAACTGGAATTTAAAATGTCACAAATTTTTGCAGACAAAAATGATTTCGAAAAAGTAAAAAAATTCAAAGAATCCGGAACGATAAAAGACGACTTGCTCAAACGCCAGTTAGATGTCATATACAATGCATTCCTGAGCGAACAGATTGATACGGCTAAGACCAAAGCCATGATTGATATGCAGTCGAAAATTTCGCAAAAATTCAATACGTTCCGTCCGGTGGTGGGCGGCGACACCCTGTCCGACAACCAGGTGGATTCGATATTGCGTACTTCAACCGACAGCAAACTGCTTATGAAAACATGGATGGCTTCAAAAAAATCAGGAGCCAATGTGGCTGAGGATGTAAAAAAACTCGTAGCTATGAGAAACGAAGCTGCCAAAGAACTGGGCTTTAATAACTATCATGAAATGAGCTTAAAATTAAGCGAACAAGACCCCGCAGAGATAGAAAAGCTTTTCGACGAACTCGACAGCCTAACGCGCGATGCTTTTGCGCTGCTGAAAAACGACATTGACAGTTTCTTCGCCGACAGGTATAAAGTGAAAAAGGAAGAACTTATGCCCTGGCATTATCAGAATCGTTTTTTTCAGGAAGCCCCGAATATTTACCCTGTTGAACTGGATGTGTATTACAAGGGAAAGGATATTATCGAGGTCACTAAAAATTATTACAAAAGCATAGGTATGGACATTGATGATATGCTGGCAAAAAGTGATATGTTTGAGAGAAAAGGGAAAAACCAGCACGCTTTCTGTATGGATGTTGATAAGGAAGGTGATGTACGCGTACTGTGCAATACCGTTCATAATTCCTACTGGATGAACACCCTGCTGCATGAATTCGGCCATGCCGTATATTCAAAATATACCGACAGGGCGCTTCCATTCTTCCTGCGCGACGCCGCTCACACTTTCACAACGGAAGCTGTCGCCATGTTTTTCGGCAGGCTTTCAACCAACCCGCAGTGGATGGTAGAAAACCTGGGGATATCACAAACAGAAGCTCAGAAAATTGCCGAAGATTGCTATAAAACCCTTCGCCTCGAGCAGCTTACATTCAGCCGCTGGGCACAGGTGATGTATCGTTTTGAAAAAACTATGTATGAAAATCCTGAACAAGACCTTAATGCCACATGGTGGAACCTGGTGGAAAAATACCAGCTTCTGAAACGCCCCGAAGGTCGTAATGAACCCGACTGGGCTTCAAAAATACATGTGGCGCTTTATCCCTGCTATTATCACAACTATCTGATGGGTGAACTACTGGCCTCACAATTCTCCTATTATATTGCTCAAAATTATTACAAGGCGGAAGATTTAAAAAATATCAGTTTCAGCAAGAATAATGAAGTTGGCAAGTTTATGATTGATAAAGTTTTTACACCGGGCATGAGGTACGAATGGAATATCATGATTGAAAGAGCCACAGGAGAGAAACTGACAGCAAAATATTATGCCAGACAGTTTGTGAACTAAATCAATGTAAGTTTTTAAAAAGGGCGGTAATTAAATTTACTGCCCTTTTTTGTATACTGTATTTTAAAAAAAACTACTTTTAAAAAATTTTTTTATTTATATTTTATGGAAATTACAGGTAAGATAATTCAGATTTTCCCGGCACAAAAGGGCACTTCCGCAAAGGGCGAATGGAAAAAGCAGGAGTTTATTCTTGAAACCCAGACTTCGTTTCCTAAAAAAATATGTTTTGCCAGCTGGAACGATAAAGTAGACCTGAGCAGGGATTATAAAGATGATCTGGTAAAAGTGTTTTTTGATATTGAAAGCCGTGAATATAATGGGAAATGGTACACAGATGTCAGGCCCTGGAAATTGGAAACTGCCGGCCAAAACGAGCAAACAATGAAAGATAGCAAGCCATTTGAAAACACTGACCAGCCTTCTGAAAATGAAGTTGATGACGGATTGCCGTTCTAAAAACTGTGTTGTTTCAGAATATCTTTTCTCCTGAAAGAATCATGGCTGTGAAGACAAAGCCATATATGGATAATATCGCCGCCTGAACAATTCCAACAATTCCAAGGATAAATGCAACAAGTGTTTTTGCAAAAGAACCTCCGTGGTATTTTTGTTTGTTGCTTCTGAAAAGGTCCATCCCCCTGCGGCCTTTTGAAAGTCCGATAATAGATAATACAAGCCCGACTATACATGCTGCAATTCCTATAATCGGTATCATAAAGAATAAGCTGAGTGCATTGCCCCATATGCTATAGGTCAGAGCCGAAGAAGCTTCAGGGAGCAATTCTTTTTCAGCCGAAGATGAAGTAGCAATTTCTTCCATATTAAACTAAAATTTTAAAATAAAACGTGAATAAAAATGCCAGGACAAAGCAAATAACAGAAATAATTAAGCCGGTAATACCTGAATAGAAACCGGCATTTGCATTCTGAAAGTAAATTTTTTTAGAATTTTCCTGATTTTGGATGAAGAGTTTTTTTGATTTTTTGCCAAGGATAATAGCTGTTAAAGCTAAAATTATCGCCAGCAGGCAAATAAAAATCCCAAACACAGGCACCCAGAAAAACCAGCAAATACATAGGGACAACGTCCCTACTATAAGTGCTGCCAGGGCTCTGTATTTGGGATGTTGCATAAAAATATTTTATGCTTAAGTTCTTAAATAAAAAAGATGATTTTCTAAAAAACAATAAAGGTTTAGAAAAACCTATCTCCTACGGCTATTGTCACAATGATTGATATGATTATAAAAATAGCATTAAGTATGAGACCGATAAGTCCTAAAATTTTACCTGCTTTTGCAAGACCTAATGACCCCTTTTTATATTGGTCAGGAGTCTGGTTATAAAGATTTATTGCATTCTTACCTTTATTCATAGCAATAATGCCAAAGATAAGGCACATGATACATAAAATTATGCCTACAATTGGTATCATGAAATACCAACAAAAAACCAGAGAAATAATTCCAAAAACAAGAGAAATTATAGCTCCCGGAATAGGTGGTACTCCTTGTGCTGGCGGAGTTGCCTGTGGTTGTGTGTTCATGTTTTCTTCCATATTTAAAATTTTTAAATTAATATTATAGGCAAAGAAAATATATTTTATTGCTAAAAACAAGTTTTTGTGAAATTTTAACAGCCATTCGCAATCAGAGCGGTTTATAATGCAGGTAAACGGCTGAAATGCTCAATATTGTTCTTAAAGCGATATTTTTTTCCCTGCCCTAAAATTCACAAGAAAAACACCGAGTAAAATAACTGCTATCCAGAGAATGTAAGTCGGATCAAAAACTTCTTCATCAGCGATGCCCCAAAAAACAGCAACCACAGGTATCAGGTACGTTACAGAAGCAGCAAAAAGCACCCCTGAATTCTTGATGAGCTGGTTGTAAAGTATCAGCGCCAGCCCCGAGCCGAAAATGCCGAGCAGGGCAATGTAGCCTAATCCTTGCCATGCTTTAGGCGATGCTGTTAATGAAGGCACAAAATCAGTAAATAAAAACAATACCGTTACTGCGGGAATACCTATTATCAGAAAGGCAAAAGAAGTGATGGTTACGGCATCGGTATCTTCCAGGTATCTTTTTACAATATTGATGTTGATGGCATAAAGCAATGTGGCAATAATTACATAAATGCCATAACTGAAATTGAAATCAAGAGATTTATTGCCGCTGATGCTCATCAGGCCGATGGTGCCTGCTAAAGCGATAAAAACACCTCCAATGTTCACCCACCGGGCCTTATAGCTGAAAAACATCATGCCAACAAGCAAGGTGAAAAGCGGCGTTAAAGAATTCAACACCCCCGCAAGTGAGCTGTCGATACCTGTCTGTGCCTTGGCAAACAGAAAGGCAGGGATGCCATTGCCGATGATACCCACCAGCGCAATATACCCCAGTTTTTTCTTATTTATTTTTTTTATAGAGCTAATTACAAAGGGAACTAAAAAAACAAAAGCAAAACTGATACGCAGTAAGGCAAGTTGTATATGTGAAAAATATCCTAGCCCCCGCTTCATAAGAATGAAAGAGCTGCCCCATATTAAAACAAGAGTGGTCAGTATCAGCCATCCAATAATTGTTTTTTGATTATTATTTTCTATCTTTCTCCTATGTGTCCACACAATATCTATTCCCTTGCGTTTAAAAAAACTTTTTTTACCTCACAGGGCACAAAGTTTATCCCGCCTATGTTTCCTATGTGGTTGAAAAAATGTAAAATTATTTCTTTACAGGATATCCTCTTTTCTTTGCCATTTCTTCAAGGCGCTTTTGGAAGCCCGAAACTTTCACGGGTTTCTTCCTGTTTTCCTGTATGCGTGCATGAATTTTTTCCTCGTTTACAAATTTACGGAACAGGAACATTTGCGCAAAGGTGATAAGGTTGGCAAGCAGGTAGTAATAACTTAATCCCGAGGCGAAATCATTGAAAAAGCCCAGGAACATAACGGGCATGGCATACATAATAAATTTCATTCCCGGCTGCGACTGCGCTCCCATCATCTGGTTGTTCAGTTTGGTGTAAAATATGGTGGAGATGGTCATCAGCAGGCAAAACAAACTGACATGGTCGCCATAGAACGGTATGCTGAATCCCCCCGGAAAATCCCAAATAGAATCATAGGCGGAGAGGTCTTTAGCCCACAGAAAGCTTTGCTGGCGAAGTTCTATGGAGGCAGGGAAAAAGCGGAACAGGGCAATAAGTATGGGCATTTGCAGCAGCATGGGCACACAGCCCGCCATGGGGTTGATGCCGGCTTTTTTATATAATGCCATAGTAGCCTGCTGTTTCTTCATGGCGTCTTCTTTCTTTGGGAATTTCTTTCCTATCTCTTCCACTTCGGGTTTCAGCACCCTCATGCGTGCCGACGAAATATAAGTTTTGTATGCAATGGGCAATAGCACGATTTTAAGCAATATAGTAAGTATAAGGATGATGATGCCATAATTCATGCCGGTGGAGCTTAACAGGTCGAACACGGGGATGACGGCAAATCTGTTTATCCATTGCATCAGAAAAAATCCCCAGCCCAACGGTATCTGCCGTTCAAAATCCAGGTCGAAAGCCCGCAGGGTTTTATATTTGTTGGGCCCGAAATACAGCGACATGGGAATGCTTTGCTGTGGCTGGTTTTCATAAGGAATGGTGATGGCTGCGGTAAGTGTTTTCAGGTAGCCGGGAAACAGGGTGTCCTGTTTCTGTTCCACTTCCAGTGTGGCTTCTTTAAAACTGGCTTCTGACACAAGAATAGATGTAAAAAACTGTTGTCTGAAAGATATCCATTTCAGGTTGGGAAGCTTTTCTTTTTTGTCGTCTTTTGTTTCTTTCAGGTAATCCACTTTATCTTCGGCAGGTTTAAAATATACCGTGGTATTTATCAGCTCGTTTTTGGTGCTCTTTTCCTGTTGCGTTATGTTGAGTTGCCAGTCGAAGGCAAGGTAGGTGCTGTTGATGTCTATCACATCCTGCATGCCGTTGAGGTTGATGCTGAATCCCATCATGTAGTCATCTGCCCGCAGGGTGTAAAGGAATTCTATATATTTTTCTTTGTTTTTCCTGCCTGTGGTATCCGTACTGTCGGCGCTGTTCGGGTAGAGGCGCATGGAAAATGTTACCGAATCCTTGCCGGCTATTACAATGGAATCTTTTCCTGCAAAGCGGGTATCCGTTAAAAAAGGCTCAAAAAACAATCCGCCGGTGTTAATGTCTTTATATCCCGACAAAAAAGTGAGGGTATAGTTGGAAGTATCGGTATTGAAAAATATTAATGGCCTGCCATCATGTGTCTTGTATTTTTTTAGTTCTACAGAAGAAATGCCTCCGCCCTGGGATGAAATATGTATTTTCAACAAATCGCTTTCCAAAACATAGTGCTTGTTGGCGCCTTTTGCAGAAGAAGAAAATTTTCCAAACTGTTTGCTGAGCTCATTCAGGGTGTCGGGTTTTTGTGAGGGCTGAAGCAGGGGATTGATACTCTTTTCCGCTGCTTTCACGGAATCCTGTTTTATTTTCTGCAGGCTGTCGGCAATCTTAGCTGCTGAATCTGCCTGATATTGCTCTTTCTGCGCCTTAAAAAGTGAATCCTGGTATTTTTTCCGCTTCGCCAGTTCTTCCTCCGATGGTTTTGTCAGCAGGCTGTAACCGATAAGAATACCAAAGATTATCAGCACGCCGACAATGGTATTGATAGTGCTTTTGTTCATTTTTATTGAAAATTATTGAATTGCAAAGATAAAGTATTTGCTCAAATCTCAATAAATTAATACAACAGGCATCTTTGCTGCCGGCGTTTCAGGGCAGGGTTTTGCATATTAAGATTAATAATAACCTTATTACGTCTTTGATTTTTAGATATTTGTCTTTACAAACCTCTTGTTAATGTTTCGTTAATACATTAATGTAACTTATAGCCTATTTTTTAAATTTATTATATTTGCTAAAAATAAAATACATAAGATTTTATGAATATTTTTAAATCCTTTTTAACTGCTGTACTTACCGTACTGGTATTAAACAGCTTCGCACAGGTTGAAATAAAACTGAATACTTCCAAAAGCGAATTCCGTGTTCTGGAATCCAGCCCATACAAAATAAAAGCAAAAGCAAGTGTTGACAAAATAAAGACGATGCCTGTGTCCACGGTGGAAGGCACCTTTATTGAACTTGGATTAAATGGCTTCTCAAAGATATACGATGCCGGCAAGCCACAGCTTCCTGTTTACAACAAGCTGATAGAAATTCCCTATGGCGCTGAAGTAAAAATCAATATCATCAGCTACACGGAACAGAATATCCAACTCAGCAGCACAGGTATAGTAAATAAACTTATGCCGGCCCAGCCTTCTGTTTCAAAAAGTGCCGACCCTTCTGAAATCCCTTTCTATTATGACAGGATTTTATATCAGACAAATGCCTTCACACAGGCCGAAATGGTAACCGTAACACAGACAGGCACCATGCGCGGTGTGCAGGTAGGCAACCTTACGGTAGCGCCTTTCCGTTACAACCCCGTAACAAATACTCTGAAAGTCTACAACGACCTTGTTTTTGAAGTGGTGTTCAAACATCCCGACATTGCGCTTACCGAGCAGATGAAAGAAAAATATTATTCCCCTTATTTTGAATCATCATTAGGGACACTGATTAATTACACACCGCCTGCTGCCAAAGATGAAATAACTCAATATCCGGTAAAATATGTAATCATTGCTTACTCCTCTACAAGCCTTAACTTACAGACCGCTCTGCAACCTTTTGTTTACTGGAAACGCCAGAAAGGATTTAATGTTATTGAGCAATATTATTCTTCTGTTCCATCCACAACCACCATTAAAACGTATTTACAGGGGCTTTATGATGCCGCAACCCCTACTGATCCGGCACCAACATTTGTGTTACTGGTTGGTGATGTAGGTCAGATACCCACTTACACCGGTATTGCCGACAATGCCCATAAAACCGACCTGTATTACTTTACTATGGACGGGACCAGTGATTATCTTGCCGATATGTATTACGGACGTTTTAGTGCTACATCTACTACTCATGTTAACAACCAAGTGAACAAAACATTGCAGTATGAAAAATACACCATGCCCAAAAAAACATACATGGATACCGTCGTCATGGTAGCTGGCTATGATAGTTATGGCAATGACGCCACATATGGAAACGGACAAATAAATTATGGCACAAATAATTATTTTAATGCATCCCATGGCATGTATACATATACTTTTCTAGACCCTAATAATACAGAGGCGATTGCGGGAGCAAATATGAGAGCCGCAATTTATAAAGGCGTGGGTTATGCAAACTATACGGCGCATTGCAGTTCAGGCGGCTGGGGTACACCAGAATTTTCCACATCTCAGATAGCCAATATGTACAATGCCGATAAATACGGTCTGTTGGTAGGCAACTGCTGCCAGTCGAATACTTTTAACGATACAGAGTGCTTTGGTGAGGCACTTCTACGTGCATATTCCAACAAAGGAGCTGTAGGTTACATTGGAGCCTCAGATTATTCTTATTGGGATGAAGATTATTACTGGGGCGTTGGGGCACGTTCAAGCATACAGGTAAATCCAACCTATGATGCCAACAACCTTGGTTCGTACGACTGCATGTTTCATGAACATGGCGAAGCCAAAACAAAATGGTTTGTCACCAACGACCAGATGCGTATTGCCGGCTTGCTTGCTGTGGAAGCCAGCAGCTCAACAATGAAAAAATATTACTGGGAAGAATACCACCTGATGGGCGACCCTTCTGTGATGAATTATTTTTCTGTCCCCGATCCGCTAACAGTAAATTATACCAATCCGCAGAATGTTGGAATTAATTCTCTTGTGGTTAATACCGAAGAAGATGCTTATGTTGCCATATCGCACAATGGCGTTTTGTACGATGCCGAACTGGCACTGGCTGGAGGAGTGGTAACGCTGAATTTTGCTGCAATAACTTCTCCCGACACACTCGACGTTGTTGTCACAAAGCAAAACAAACAGCCTTTTATCGGCACCCTGCGCATCATGGCCGCCAGCATTCCGCTTGACGCCGAAATGGTAAGCATCAACACTCCTGAAGCTACATACAGCTGCAGCGGTTTTTCAGTAGCCCCCGAAGTTACGGTACGCAACATGGGTACCACTACCCTCACCAGTTTCAACATAACTTATTCCATCAATGGAAATACACAGCCGGTTTATAACTGGAACGGCTCCCTGGCCAGCATGGCAAGTGTTAATATTACACTTCCCCAGATTAATATTCCGGAAGGCAGCAGCAACACATTTACAGCAACTACTTCCCAGCCCAACGGCTCTACCGACCAGAATGCTGCCAACGACAGCAAGACCTTAAATTTCAGTGCTGTTACTGTGCCGGTGAGCAGCGATTTCAGTGTGGACACACGTGATTTCTGTGATGCGCCGGGAACGGTGAATTTTACCAACACCAGCCAGAATGCTGCAAGCTACAGCTGGGATTTCGGCGACGGCGGCAACAGCACCGATGCCAACCCCTCGCATACTTACACCGAACTTGGCACATATACGATAACCCTTGTTGCCGATGCGGGCATCTGCGGTAGCGATACGGAAATTAAAACGGCTTTTATCAATGTAGGCGCTCCCATGCCTTTGGTGTATGATGATTCACGCTGTGGCCCGGGAAGCGTAACACTCACCGCCAGCGGCAGCGGCACATTGAACTGGTATGATGCCATCAGCGGAGGCAGCCTGCTCACCACCGGCACTACCTATGTAACTCCCAGCTTGTCAACAACAACTTCGTATTATGTGGAAAGCCTTGTGGATGGCGGCACAGCATATACCGGACTCACAAATAAAGTTAATTCTACGTCCAATAATGTCAGTGCAGAACAAGGTCTTATATTTACATCACAGCAAGCATTTATTTTGAAGTCTGTAAAAATTTATTCTTTGTCAACCGGTACGGCACAAAAGGAAATTAATTTAAAAAATTCTGATGGTTCACAAACTTTAGCAACAACAACTGTTAGTGTACCCAGCGGAGAAAGCCGTGTTACCCTTAATTTTAATGTGCCTGTGGGGACAAATTTAAAACTTGTTTCCCCTAAGAACAGCTATTTGCACAGAGATAATAACCTTTCGCCCAGCCCTTATCCGATTACTTTACCGGGCGTGTTAAGCATTACAACATCTACTGCAAGTAGTGATCCTTTATATTATTATTATTATTTCTACGATTGGGAAGTTGAGATGCCGGATTGCAACAGCGCCCGCAGCGAAGTTACCGCCACCATATTTTCCGCTGAGCCCGATGCACAGTTCACCTATGTTCAAAATAATGAAACTATTGATTTTACAAATACTTCCACTAACGGAGGCACTTATTTCTGGGATTTCGGCGACAGCATTACCAGCACAGACGAAAATCCTTCTCATACTTATCTCGCAAACGACACCTTCCATGTAATGCTTATTGCTACAAACGACTGCGACAGCGACACCACTTATCAGGATGTTGTTATAGTTACCTCGGGTATTGCAGAAACCTCTTTCGTGAATGTTGAAATTTATCCCAACCCTGCCGACGAAATCATCTGGGTGAAAATAAATCGCAATTCTGTAGAAAAGCTAACCATAACGGATATGATAGGCCGTGAACTGAAAACTATCGCTGCCCCTGGCTCATTAACACAAATTGATATGAGCGGAAACAGTGAAGGTGTTTATTTTATCCGTCTTTACGAGGGCGATAAAATATATACGTACCGCTTTACAAAAGTGAAATAGATACGTAGCAGTCGTTTTGGTAAGAGCCCGCCTGAATTTTTCAAGCGGGCTTTTTTTCTTGGCATAATTTTTTATTCCAAACTACCTACTTCTTTTTCCACTTCCTGAAGTATCTCGCAGGAACGTACGAGCGCTTTCATCTTATTATGGTCGGGATAGAGCGGGCGGTCAATATCCAGGTAATCAACATGCTTGCGGATTACTTCGTGGGCTTTTTTGGTTCCTTTTCCGAATTCAAAAGGTGTTTCCAGCTTATTGCGCAAGTCGAGGGCCTGGGCGGCGGCAAAGAATTCTATCCCCAAAATGCCATAAGCATTATCCATTATCTGAAGGTTTTTCAGCACTCCGTTCATTCCCATCGAAACAAAATCTTCCTGGTCGGCGGCAGCAGGAATGGACTGTACGCATGATGGCGTGGAAAGGATTCGCTGTTCCACAATCTGCATATCGGCAGTGTATTGGCTGAGCATCAGTCCGGAAAACATCCCGGCGCCTTTGGTAAGAAAAGGAGGCAGCCCGACACTCAGTGCGGGATTGTTTAGGCGGTTCATTCTTCTTTCGGAAAGAACACACACCATGGTTACTACAGCACCCACTATATCCATCGGAACAGATATAGGTGAGCCCTGGAAGTTGGCTCCCGAAAGTTGCAGGTTTTCTTCAGCAAAGAAAATGGGGTTGTCGGCAACGCCGTTTAGCTCTATTTCCACCTGCGAACGTGCCCATGCAACAGCGTCGTGAGCAGCACCTATCACCTGCGGTGTAGAACGCATGGAATAGGCATCCTGAACTTTTACTTTTATTTTGTTCAGTGCAAGATCGCCGCCACCTGTGATGGTGCGAATAGATTTAGCACTTCTTATACCTCCTGCGAAACCGCGCACTTCAAGGATTTTTCCGTTATAGGGTTTGAGGTTTGCTTTCAGCGCTTCCAGCGACATGGCGCAAGCTATTTCGGCCTGCTTCAGGAAGTTATTTACATCATACAAAATGAGGCAGGAAATACCGGTGATACAGTTGGAACCGTTGATGGCTGCCAGTCCGTCGCGGGCATGAAGCCCGGGAATAGTGATGCCGGCACGCTTCATGGCTTCTTTGCCGTCGAGAAGTTCGCCTTTATAATAGGCATGTCCTTCGCCCATCAGCAGCAAAGCTATCTGCGACATAGGTGCCAGATCGCCGCAGGCGCCTACGGAACCTTTTACGCAAACCATGGGTGTAACTCCTTTGTTGAGCATTTCCACGTAGGTTTGAGTAATTTCAGGACGACAACCGGAATGGCCGTTGGCATGCACATTGATACGGCTGAGCATGGCGGCACGCACATGTTCGATGGGCATGGGCTCGCCGATGCCAGCGGCATGGTTGTAAACCAAATATTTTTGAAAATCCTGCACTTGGTCGTCGGTGAGGACCATCTCGGAAAATTCGCCGATACCGGTATTGATGCCATACATGATTTCATGGTTTTCAATTTTTTTATCAAGCATGGCACGGCATTTTTTTATGCGTTTCACAGCATCGGGATGCAGTTCTATTTTTTCATTGTTTCTGGCGACGTTGACAACGTCTTCAATTTTCAGGTTTTTACCTGTAACGATTAAAGTCATAATGTTAATGGTTTAAAATTTATGATTAAAAAATATTTTTTTAAGAAGTAAAAAAAAGGATACTGACAGGAATCAGCAGAGGCCGGCGCGGTTGATTTTGATTTTGAATTTCAGATTCCAGTTGTGCATAAGGAAAATATGGATTCAAAAATAATTATTTTTTTAATTCTTCCAAAAGTTCATCAAAAGTAAGCTCCTTTTCAATGCCGCTTGTCATATATCTGAGTTTGTATTTCCCTTTGGCAATTTCATCCGGGCCGGCAATAATGACAAAAGGAATTTTATTATTATCCGCATAAGAAAATTGTTTTTTCAATTTGGCATTTTCGGGGTAAACTTCACAGCTTATTCCCAGATTTCTTACCTGCTGTGCAACAGGGAATAGTTGTCTGGTTTCTTCATCACCAAAATTAATAAACAGAACTTTTGTGTAAATTTCGGTAATGGCAGGAAATAATTTCAATTCATTCAGCACATCATAAATTCTGTCGGCGCCAAATGAAACCCCGACTCCCGAAATATCCGGCAATCCGAAAATTCCGGTGAGGTCGTCGTAACGTCCACCTCCACAAATGCTGCCGATAGCTACATCAGAAGCTTTTACTTCTATGATGGCTCCGGTATAATAATCAAGCCCCCGGGCCAGGGTAACATCAAACTCAATCTTTGCTTTTATTGGTAATTTTTTCAGGGATTCAAAAATCTCATTAATTTCTTTTAAGCCGGATTGTCCTGATGCCGTTCCGCCGACAAATTCACGTATTTTTTCAAATTTTGTGTCATTATCGCCGCCAAGGGACAACAAAGGTTTTATTTTTTCAATAGCATCTTCTGAAAGGCCTTTTTCTGAGAGCTCTTTTATTACGTTCTCAATGCCGGTTTTATCAATTTTATCAATGGCTACTGTTATTGCAGTGATTTTATCCGCTTGCCCGATAATTTCGGCTATGCCATTTAAAAGTTTACGGTTGTTGAGTTTTATGGTAATGTTGATGCCGAAACGCTGAAAAATATCATCAATAATTTGAAATAGTTCCACTTCGTTAAGTAGTGAT
This sequence comes from Bacteroidales bacterium, assembly GCA_023228145.1. Lineage (NCBI taxonomy): Bacteria > Pseudomonadati > Bacteroidota > Bacteroidia > Bacteroidales > Bacteroidales bacterium. The sequence continues at coordinate 77,135 of JALOBU010000001.1, forward strand.
TTACTACCGATAACATCCACATCACACTGATAAAACTCGCGGTAACGGCCTTTCTGCGGCCTGTCGGCACGCCACACCGGCTGTATCTGGTAACGCTTGAACGGGAATGTTATCTCGTTGCGGTTCATCACCACAAAGCGGGCAAAAGGCACGGTAAGGTCGTATTTCAGGGCTTTTTCGCACATGCGGGAAGCCAATTTGGCAGGACTTGTTTTTTCAATGTCCCCGGCATTTATACCTTCCATAAAATTGCCCGAATTCAGTATCTTAAAAATCAGCCGGTCGCCTTCTTCGCCATATTTTCCGGTAAGGGTGCCCAGGCTTTCCATGGCCGGAGTTTCTATCGGTTTATAGCCGTAAAGCAGAAAAACATCTTCAATGATTTTGAAAATGTATTTGCGGCGGCTCATCTCCAGCGGAGAAAAATCACGCGTTCCTTTGGGTATGGAAACATTGACTGCCATGCATTTTTTTACAAAAGTATGAATTTCCTATTTATAACTGATTGATAATCTTTTTTAATGTGGCAGGGTCGTCGGTGATGATGCCGTCAACGCCGTTTTTTATCACCTTTTTCATGTGTTCCGGCTTATTTACAGTCCATACAAAAACCTTTTTGTTCAACCCATGGATAAAATCAACTGTTTTTTTTCCGGCATAAGAATAATTTATGTTGATTTCCGAAATAAAATCAAGTTGAACCTCACCTTTTATGATTTCTTTCAAAGGCAGTTTGACGTATAGCATGCCTGTTTTTATGGTTGGGCAGGCTTTATAAACTTTAAGAAGGGAGTTATAACTGAATGACTGAACCACACAGTATTTTTCGGCTTTGTATTTTTTTATTAACCTGACCACATCCTTTTCAATTCCCGGGTAATTGTTGTTTTCATTTTTAATCTCAATCAGCAGAACACATTTACCATGAATCAGAGTTAACACTTCTTCCAGCGAAGGAATCTTTTCGCCGGTACACTCTTTGGAAAATTTTTTTCCGGCATCATACGATACCAGTTCAGAGAATAAAAAATTCTCAACATTTCCTTTACCGTTGGTTGTCCTGTTGATTTTCCGGTCGTGAATGACGACAGTGACATTATCTTTGGTTTGCCGCACATCCATTTCAATGCGTTCAACGCCAGTTTTTATGGCATTTTTCACTGCCGCCAGGGTATTTTCGGGAGCCAGCAGACTGCCTCCGCGATGGGCTACCACGGCAACTTTTTCTTGTGCTTTCATCATAAATTCCGGGCAGGGTTTTATTGAGTAAGGGTAGCTTCTAAAATCATGTTAAGAAAATTTTCTACTTCCGGGCTGCCTTCTTCAGGCGACCAGGGAGCAAATATTTTGTCAATTTCGGGATGATAGGGGCCTTCTTTAAATTCATAAGCTATAGTGCCATTTTCAAGCGAAAGCATGGAATGATAACGCCTAGGAGGTATTTCTGTAGCATAATTTTCGGTAGTATGGTCAAGGATAACATAGTCGTCAATGGTACCGTCATCCTCATATTCCACCACCAGAATGCGGCCCCTCAACACGATAAAAACTTCATTTTTATCGGGCTTTTCATGCTTGTGAGGGCGCACATAAGTGCCCGACTCCAGCGCATTCAGCAGCCGCTGTAAAACGGCATCATTTCCCGGATGAAAATTGTGATTGATACGTTTTCTCTTTGCCAGACGGGCTTTTTCAGAGAGGTTGTCCAAAAGCTGCCTGTTGATTTTTATCATCTCAGAATTTTGTGTGTTTAAAATTTTCGAGCCATTTTGTTGTTTCAGGCGGTTCAAAGGTCATTAACCTGGCAATGAGTTCTGTTTCATCATCACTGACAAAAAACAGTTGTTTATGCTCCGGCCGTATAAATCGTTCAGCGATAAAATGGTCAAAAAGTTCGAGTAGTTTGTCGAAATATCCTTCAATATTAAAGATGCCTATGGGTTTTTTGCTGATACCCAGCTGGCTGAGGGTGAGCATTTCAAAAAACTCATCCAGAGTGCCGTAGCCTCCTGGCAGTATTAAAAACGCATCTGAAAGCTCATAAATAAGAGTTTTTCGCTCGCTCATTGATTCAACCACATGCATAGTACTCAGATTGCGGTGCGCCACTTCCACATCCACCAGACGCCGGGGGATGACACCTGTAACTTTTCCTTTTTCTTCTAAAACACTATCGGCGATAACTCCCATCAATCCGATATTTCCGGCGCCATATATCAGGGTAAGGCCATTTTTGGCAAAAAGCTTTCCTAAAAGATATGCTTTTTCCCGGTAAACATCTTTACCACCCATTGCAGAACCGCAAAATACTGCTATGTTTTTCATTATGAGTATTCGATGTTGCAAATGTATATAAATTATTGCTAAAACATCTATTTATAGCTTATTATGCCTTACTTTTGCTTTCATGAAAAATAACCAGGAACATCATTTTTACGAACTAAGCAATGGAGTGCGTATTATTCACAAGAATAGCAACACCCCTGTAATTCATCTCGGATTGTTTATTAATGCGGGCTCCCGTGACGAAAAAAAAGAAGAACAGGGTATGGCGCATTTTATAGAGCATGTGATATTTAAAGGCACACAAAAACGTAAGTCCTACCAAATATTCAACAGCATCGAAAATGTGGGCGGTGACCTGAATGCATATACTGCCAAAGAGGAAACCTGCATACACTGTTCTGTTCCGGCGGAATACTTTGAAAAAGCCGCGGAAATTATTGCTGATGTTGCCTTTCATTCGATATTTCCCGACAAAGAACTGGAGAAAGAAAAGGATATCATTATAGACGAATACTATTATTTTAAGGACATCCCCGAAGAAACTATCATGGATGATTTTGATGAACTTGTGTTTGGCAATCATCCCTTGGGGTATAACATACTTGGCCATCCGGAACGCATCCGGCAATTTTCAAAAAAAGATATTGACGCATTTATGCAGGCCAATTACCATCCCTCAAAAATGGTGGTCAGTGTGGTGGGCAATGTGCCCGAAAAAAATGTTTATCGTATCATTCAAAAATATTTTGACTTCAGGCAAACCTTACAATTAAAAGCCCGTGCACGCCGAAAGTTTTCAGCATACCTACCCGTTAAAAAGGCATATAAAAAAAAGATATTTCAGTCGCATTGCATTATGGGGACTCCGGCTTATTCCACTTTTGACAAACATAAAACAGCTTTGATACTCCTGAACAACCTGCTTGGAGGGCCTGCATCCAATTCGCTCTGAATATGGCGGTACGTGAAAAACACGGCCTGACGTACAATATTGAGTCGAACTATTCGGCATTTACCGATACGGGGCTTTTCAGGATTTATGTGAGCGCCGACAACGACAGTATGGAAAAAACCACGGAAATCATTGACAAGATATTGAAATCCCTGCGGGGAAAAAAGTTAGGTACATTGCAGTTAGCGAGGGCAAAACAGCAATTGCTCGGGAACCTGTGCCTGGCGCTTGAAAATAAAACAGCCGAAATGCTTTCCATGGGAAAAGCTTTTTTGATTTTCAATAGAGTGGATACCGTGGAAACGATAAGCCGCAAAATTGAAAATATCACGGATATGGAATTGCTGGAAATTGCCAACGAAATTCTTTGCCCTGCCTGCTTTTGTGAATTAAAATATTTGTCTGATGAATCTTACAGAGGATAAAATCACAACTTATGCAGAAATGATTTCAAGCCCCGAGGGCAGGGTATTAAGCCGCCTGAGGCGCGAAACACACCTGAAAGCGATGAACCCCATCATGCTTACAGGGCATATTCAGGGAAGTTTATTACGGATGCTGACATCCATGATAAAGCCACGCCTGGTGCTTGAAATAGGAACTTACACAGGCTATTCGGCAATTTGCATGGCGCAGGGCCTAAACGAAAACGGAAAAATCATCACCATAGAAATCAATCCTGAACTGGAAAATATCTGCAGGAAATATTTTGCAGAAAGCGAAATGAATGATAAAATTAATCTCATCATCGGCGATGCGCTCACAGTAATACCAACACTTGAGCAAAAGTTCGATATGGTATATATTGATTGTGATAAATCAGACTATCTCAATGTATATAATCTTGCTATGGAAAAACTGAATTCAGGAGGGTACATATTTGCAGATAATGTGTTGTGGCATGGAAAAATTTTTGCCTCTGACGATAAAAACAACAAAGGCACCAAGGCCATTAAATTGTTTAATCGCTATATAAAAAATGATGTCAGGGTGCAGAACCTGCTGCTTCCCATGCGTGACGGACTTATGCTCATACAGAAACTGTAATCTTATTTCTGAAATAAAAACAGTTTCTTATTATTTTCCACGAGTTTCATAATGTTTATGAAAGCTGTATCCTGAAAAAATCTCATAAAAAGTGTGTCGTTTTCAAAACGCGACTTGTCGCTAAATCCCAGTTTTGCGGCTTTGCGCAGATGAGTCAACACTTTTTCATCATCTTTTTTTTGTGCAAAAATCCTGGCAAACATAGCTTCGGGTTCGGGGTTGTCCGTATCAATTATGGAATATAATTCAATGTAGTGATGGGCTTCCTCTGTTTTATTCTGGCTTATGGAGGAGTTGCTTGCGGAGAAAGCAGCCAGACTGAGATATTCCAGGATTCTTTTAACAATTGCTTTATCATTGGATTGATTTGAAAATGTAAGAAATTGGTTCAATTTTACTACTTCCGCTTTCCACCATGTTGCATTTTCGGTTGTTAGTTTTTGTGCATATTGTTGTTGCATGGCAAGTTCTCTTTTCAGGTTCAGTTCTTCCTGCTGAAGGTAGTTTTTTACAACAGAATTTCCTGCGAGTACCTGATGTTGTTCCTCCATGCTTTTGGTATCAGCAATGCCTTTGAAATAACTTACCATTTTCTTTATCAACAGGTATTCTTTGAACTTATTGCCATTTTTTCGGGCATTTTCGAGCAATTGTTTTTGCTCTTCAAAATGCTGGTTGATAAAATTTGTATCGGCAGGAATTTTATTGTCTTTCATAGCGTTTAATTCCATCCACAAAAACACCTCATTAAACTCTTCTTTGGGCGGCCAGCCATGCGTTCCTTCAAAAACTACAAATTGCCGCCTGAAATTATTTTTTTCCAGGGCCATATCAAGCCGGAGCATTTCCGCATAGTTCATATCCTGGTCTCCTGCAAATCCAAAAAAGTCAAATTTAGATTTTATTGCGTCTTTGGTTTGAGGAAACCCCCCTGAGCAGCCTATAACACCGGCAATGCCGCCTTTAATGATGGCAACAGAACTTGCCACGCGTGCTCCTCCTGAAAACCCGCATGTATATATTCTGCCGGGGTCTATGCTAAAACGGGCTTCAATGTCTTCGAGCATGATATCATAATGCGCAGCTGCTGTTTCCCATGTCATGCCATTTCGGGATACCAGAGAGCCTGCCAGAATATAACCATATTTTTCAGCACAGGACTTCAGTAATTCAAGAGGTATGAGGCCATTGGCTGTCGGGTCAAAACATATTATTAAAGGTGATTTTTTTTCTTCAGAATAATTTAAAGGCAGGTATAATGCATAAGCATGGGTGGCGTTTTTGTGGCAATTAACTTTTGAGATTATCTTTCCTTTCTCAAAAGGTTTTTCTTCCTGTTCCTTAGTTTTTTGTTGCCCCGTACAGGAAATAAGCATTGAACAGGATAAAAAAATTATTAAATAAATATGACTTTTCATAATGCTGCTATTTATAAACAAAAATAAAGAAAAGTATTTTGCCCGATATTGCCTGAAATAATTATTTTTGTTTTTTATATTGTTTATGCGTTTAAAGTCAAATATTGCAAATTTTATAACCCTTTTTAACCTGCTTTGCGGAAGTATTGCTATATATTTTCTGTTCAGAGAAGAATATATGAATTCGCTTTATTTTATTCTCGCGGCAGCTTTTTTTGATTTCTCCGATGGTTTTATTGCCCGTGCATTAAAAATAAAATCACCTATGGGCAAACAGCTTGATTCTCTTGCCGATGTGGTGTCGTTTGGACTTGCCCCGGGTATTGTGCTTTTTCAGATGATGGCAAATAGCTTCAATCATAATCATCTGATTTTACCTGAATACACATCTTTTTTAGCTTTTCTTATACCTGTCTTTTCTGCATGGAGGCTCGCCAAATTTAATATTGACGATAAGCAATCCTTTCAATTCCGGGGTTTGCCGACACCGGCTTGCGGACTGTTTATTTTTTCATTATTACCAACTTTTTCCGGAAATATGTTATCTCCGCTCTTTCCCTGGCATGACGAATATTATAAAATTATTACACATCCGGCCTTTTTATTATCAGCAACACTTTTGCTCTCGTTTTTGCTGGTTTCGAACATCCCTTTAATGGCTTTCAAATTTAAATCGTTTTCATGGGAGAAAAATAAAATAAAATATGTTTTCCTGATAATCTCAGTATTGTTATTCATATTATTTTATTTTGTTGCAGTACCTTTTATTTTAATTTTGTATATAGTAATATCATTTTTTGAAACAGTAATATTATCTAAAAGTAAAAAGAAACATGAATTTTATAGCAGAAATTGACATCATGCCATTAAAAGAATTGCTTGACCCTCAGGGTAAGGCTGTAACATCGGGATTAAAAAATATGGGAATTCCCGAGATTCATGACGTCCGTATTGGAAAGCATATAAGGGTTGAAATTGAAGCCAAGGATGAAAAAACTGCTAAAGATAAAATTGACAGGGCATGCAGAGAATTACTCTCCAATCCTATAATGGAAAGTTATTCTTATGTTATCAACAAAATGAAATGATTAAGTTACACATGGATTAATTAATATCATTTTTTATGAAAAACCTATGCAATATCAGTATGTTTTTGCTTGTGTTGCTCATAAGCCTAAACACAGTTAAGGCACAAAAAATCTATTCCTGTGATTATAAGAGTGATGCCAAAGTGAAAGTGTATGTGGCTGAATATAAAAGCGATGCCGACCTGGTTGTTTACAAATGTAATTATGCAAGTGATGCTACTGGGAACGAGGGGTTATGGTACTTTTGCGAGTATAAGAGTGATGCGGATGTTACCATTTATTTTTGCGATTATAAAAGCGATGCTGATTTGGTGATATATTTTTCTACTTACAAAAGTGATGCAGCTTGGAAAAATAACAGCAAAAAGCATTTAATGTATAAATAGAATTTGAAGTATTTACCAAAAGAGACTCTCTTAAAAATCTGTGTAACCCTTTATTTCTCTGTTAACTCTATGGTACATAACAATACAATTCATTTAACCACAGAGAGCTAGAAAGTTAAGACAAAGAAAACACAGAAATGTTCTAACGATTTTTGGACTGCCTCTTTTTAATATTTATAAATATTTTTACTTGAAATCCAGGGAAATATACATAGGAAATTTGCCGCTTGGAGGACAGCATCCGGTGCGTATCCAATCCATGACAAACAAAAAAACCATGAATACAGAGGCAACGGCAAAACAAGTACTTGCCTTGGCGGAGGCTGGCTGTGAAATGGTTAGAATTGCAGCACGGAATAAGACGGAAGCTGCAAATTTGAAAAATATCAAAAATTTTATTGCCCGATATAATTGCCATGTACCTTTGGTTGCAGATATTCATTTTTTGCCCGAAGCTGCAGAAGTGGCGGCACGTATTGTTGAAAAAGTACGCATCAACCCTGGTAATTTTCTTGATAAGTCTTTATTTCTGAAAAAGAAAACTACTGTTTACGATGAGAATCTTTATCAGCAAGAGCTCGAAAACATTAGCCTTCGTCTTAAACCGCTGCTGAATATCTGCAAAGAGTATGGCACGGTTATACGTATCGGGGTCAACCACGGTTCTTTATCAGAACGCGTTACATGGCGTTATGGAAATACAGCCGAAGGTATGGTAGCTTCGGCCAAAGAGTATATTGAAATTTGCCGTTTACAAGGATTTCACAATCTGGTAATTTCAATGAAATCAAGTGATGTGAAAACCATGGTGTATGCATATCGTTTGCTTGTGATCCAAATGATTAAGTTAGGTTATGACTATCCCTTACATCTTGGGGTTACAGAAACTGGTGCTGGAATTGATGCCCGTTTAAAATCAGCGGCAGGAATAGGTACACTGCTTCTTGAAGGCATTGGGGATACCATACGCGTTTCTCTGACAGAAGACCCTTTAAAGGAAATACCCATTGCTAAACTGCTTGTCGATAATTTCGGGAAAACGAAGAAAAAACAAATCAGCAGGATACCTAAAATTAATACTTATAATAAAACATTTACATATAAAATAAACTGCCTGGAGCATTTCAGTCAAACAGCTTGTGTATTGCTTGAGACACAAAAAAAAGGATTCAAAGAAGTTTCTCCGGATTTTTATCTCGACAAATCAAAAAAGTATTTGTCTGATGCAGATACCGGGATAAAAATTCCCGTTGTTTTTTTAAGAACAGAAAAATACGATGTAAGTATATTTAATAAACAATACCGTTCGGTTTCTGCTCTTATGTTTGATTTCAGTGATTGCAAAGATTTATTTAGGATGAAAAAACAGCTGAAAGAAATGAGGAAGCAGTATCCGGGAAATCCATTGCTTATCTATAAAAACTACCCCCTAAATAAATGCGAAACCGACCTGTCATTAATTGCTGCTACCGAATTTTCATTTTTTCTTATTGATGGCATGATAGATGGAATTTGTATAGATATGGATACTGAAAATACAAATCTGAAAGAACTTATGTTCGGTATTTTACAAGCCACGGGCCTGCGGCGCATTAAAGCAGAATTTGTTGCATGTCCTACATGTGGAAGAACATCGTACGATGTGGAAGAAGCCTTAAAAATGATTTCGGAAAAACTATCGCATCTGAAACATCTGAAGATAGGAGTGATGGGCTGTGTGGTGAATGGCCCGGGAGAGATGGCCGACGCCGATTACGGTTATGTGGGAACAACAACAGGGAAAATTAACCTTTACCGTAAACAACAGTTGGTGAGTAAAAACATTACAGAAAGTGAAGCCATGGAAAAGCTTATTGAATTGATTAAAAATGACGGCAATTGGGTAGAGTCGTGAAACAGTCAAACACAAGAACATATAATTGTCAGTTTGTGAGATGAGAATTCTCTGAAGAATTGTTTAATTTTGTTAAAAAGTTGATATGAATTTCATTGAAGAATTGCGCTGGAGAGGGATGGTGCACGATATGACTCCCGAAGTGGAGCAACAGCTTGCCAAAGAAATGACCACAGCTTATGTGGGTATTGACCCTACAGCCGATTCGTTGCACATCGGGCATCTGGTCTCCATTATGATGCTGAAACATTTCCAGTTATGCGGCCATAAACCAATTGCTCTTGTTGGCGGTGCAACAGGGATGATTGGAGACCCGTCGGGCAAGTCGGAAGAGCGCAATCTGCTGGATGAAGAAACACTTAGATTTAATCAGGAAGGCATACAGAAACAGCTGCAAAAATTTCTGGATTTTTCAGAGGGTATTCCCAACAAAGCTGAAATAGTAAATAACTATGACTGGATGAAAGATTTTAATTTTCTTTCATTTTTACGTGAAGTGGGTAAATACCTCACCATAAATTATATGATGACGAAGGATTCGGTTCAAAAACGTATGCAGGCAGGAAGCGGCATTTCATTTACTGAATTTACTTACCAATTGGTACAGGGATATGATTTTTATTGGCTCAGCCTGAACAAAAACTGCAAATTGCAAATGGGTGGAGCCGACCAATGGGGCAACATTACTACAGGAACAGAACTTATAAGGCGCAAAGGCGGTACGGAGGCTTTTGCAATTACCTGTCCCCTGATTACGAAAACAGATGGTAGTAAATTCGGAAAAACCGACAGCGGGAATATCTGGCTTGACCCCCAAAAAACTTCGCCATATAAGTTTTACCAGTTTTGGTTGAACTGCTCTGATGCTGATACTGAGAAATACATTAAAATATTTACTTTGTTTTCAAAACAGGAAATAAATGACCTGATTAATCAGCATCAACAATTCCCGGAAAAAAGAATACTGCAGAAAGCTATGGCAAAAGATATTACCGTTAGGGTTCACTCCGAACGCGAATATGAAACTGCCTGCAGGGCGTCGGAAATATTATTTGGTAAAGGAACAGCAGAAACATTGCAATCACTTGACGAGCAAACATTTCTTTCTGTTTTTGAAGGCGTACCTCAATATGAAGTTTCTCCACTTGATTTACAATCAGGTATTGAAATTACGGAACTGCTCACCATAAAGACAAATATAATTCCTTCAAAAAGTGAAGCAAGAAGGTTGTTCAAAGAAGGTTGCCTGCTGGTTAACAAACAAAAAATGCAGGAAGGAATAAGTATTGATAGAGCATCGTTGCTTAATGAAAAATACATCCTGGTGCAGAAGGGAAAGAAGAATTATTTTCTTTTAATCTGCAAAAATCAAACTCCCGATTAATTTTCAGTGGCTTCTGTAAGAAAATTGCTTATTACTTTTTGAAGCGAAGTTTTGTCAATAGGTTTCAAAACAAAACTAACGAAATATTTTTTCATTATTTTTTCAATTTCTTCCTCTGTTGAATAAGCTGTCATTGCAATAATCGGCAGTTTGTCATTCATGGATTGTATTTCAGCAGCTGCTTGAATACCCGACATGCCGCTTTCCAGATTAATATCCATCAGTACAATATTATAATCAGACCTTTTCACCAGTTCAATGGCAAGCATTCCGGTAGTGGCAATGTCAACTTCAAAATTGTTTTTCAGGTAAGCATTAATTAAATCGCCGTTAACTTTATTATCATCAACTACCAGAATTTTATATTTTATTTTTTTGCCGGATTTCTTTTTTGTTTTTTTTATTTCGGATTCAGAGTTCTCCATCGTTATAAGGCTATGTGGTGCCGCAGGAATATAAACTGTAAAAACAGAACCTTTGCCAAGTGTGCTTTCTACAATAATAAACCCCTTCATTAACTCTACCATTTTTTTGCTCAAAGATAAGCCTAGACCACTTCCCGAATATTTTCTGTTCAATCCTTCACTAACCTGCCTGAATTCTTCAAAAATCATCTGATAGTCTTCCCTGGAGATACCGATACCCGTGTCAATAAAACTAATATATACATACCCTTTTTCGTTTTGCTCCGAATAGCCAGTTTTTATAGTAATGCTTCCTTTTTCAGTATAGTTTATTGCATTATTGATAAGATTCTTAAATACCTGAAGAATATAGTTTTCGTTAAAAGATGCAATTTTCTGTTCGTGATATTTTTTGATTATTGTAAGGCCTTTTTTATGTGCTTCAGGTTCAAGACTTATCACAGCCATATCAACAAACCTGTTGATGTCTGTACTGATAATATCAAGTTGTTTTTTACTAGCTTCAAACTGTGATATCTGTATGATGGAATTCAGGGTGTTCATGAGGCGATCACCTGATTCTAAAATGTTATCCACCATATTTAGGGATTCTGGATCTTTAGCCTTACTTTTCAACAGAGAAGCAAAACCAAGTATTCCTGTCATAGGTGTTCTTAGTTCATGATTCATATTTGCAATAAGTGAGGTTTTCAAACGGTTGGATTCTTCTGCTTTTTCTTTCGCCTTAATAAGTAGTGTTTCTGAATTTTTTTTATAAATCAATGCAGCAATCTGCTCAGAAACAAAACTCAGCAAATCTTTATCGTATGTAGTAAAGTTAACCTCCTCTTCATAACTTTGTATGGCGATGACACCAATAACCTTGTTTTGTGTAATCAATGGCACACCAAGCCATTTGGCCGACATGGGTCCAATCATTTCTATTTCGCCCGACATTTGTAATTGTTTCAGCATAAGAGGGGTTAAAAGAACAGGCGAGCCGTGGCGTAATACATATTCGGTAATTCCTCTTCTTAATTTTCTCGGCTTAGGTTTTTCATCATATTTGTCAACAAAATAAGGAAATGTAATAAAATCATTGTCTTCATCATAAAGAGCAATGTAGAAATTATCAGCATTTATTAGTTCACTAATGTAAATATGGATTGATTTGTAAAGGTCTTCAACGTCTTTTGAAGTATGTATAAGTTGGGATATTTTAAAAATTGTGTCCCGGACTTTTTCTGTATGTTTCAGTGATGTAATATCCCTATAAAAGTTCATTATGGCTTGAATTCCACCATATTCAATAACAGAACCATTTATTATGATATTAATTTCAACACCTTTTTTGTTATGATGCACGGATTCAAAATTCTTACAGGAACTATTATTTTCAATATTTATTAACTGTTGTTTGTCTGATTCAAAATTTTGACAAAGCCTGGTATAGCTCATTCCTTTAAGTTCATCAATAGAATACAAATACATTTCCGAGGCTTTTTCGTTTGCCGTTAAGATTGAATTAGTTGCTGGGTCAATGATAAGAATAGCAACGCTTGAGTTTTCGAAAATGGTTCGGTATTGAGCTTCTGAACGTTCTAATTCTAAAATGGCTTTTTTTTGTTCGGTTATGTCCCGGATAATACGGCCGATATAAGAATTATTCTGTGTTTTTATGCCGAATGATGACAAGTATATGTATTTTTCTATACCATCTGGAGTATATATTTTTCCTTCAATGTTATGATCGCTTTTATTCACATCCGGAAACTCAAGTGCTATGAGGCTGTTATTTTTTAATTTTTGGTAAAACTCTGGTGTTTTTTTTCCGGGATGCATCATTTCAAACTCAACATCCCAGTGATATTTTCCAATAGCTTTTTCAGCTGACAACCCGGTAATCATGTACATACTTTCATTCCATTCAATAATCCTTCCCTGACTGTCGTTCAGCATGATGCCTTCAACGGATTGTTCGATGACATTTCTGAATTTATCTTCACTCTGAAGAAGGGCGGCTTCAGTAATTTTTCGCTTGCCGGCTTCATCCTGTAATCTTTCTATAGTTGTGTTTAATAAAAATGTTCGTTTTTCTACTTCTTTTTCTAGCTCATCTTTTTCGTATTTGCTCATTATTTCAGAATCCCTGAACTTTGTTATTTCATTGAAAATCCCAATTATATAGGCTTTATGTTCACTGTCATAAAATATGTTTTTTTTCGACAGTACCGTATAAACACCTCCCTTTGTTGTTGTGATTTGCTGTTCCACAACGGACTCTTTTCCGCAAGCAATAACTTCTGTATCCTGAGCTTCAAAACGCCCTGCAACGCTGTCGGAAAAAATAACATTGCTTTTTTTGCCGTAAATATCTTTATAAGAAACATTAAGGAACTTACAGAAAGCTTTGTTAACATAAAACCAATTTGAATTAGCATCTTTGATAAAGAATGGCTCAGGCAAATCATGCAAGATGTTAAGGTATCGTGAACAATTAACCTTAAAAAAATTTTTTACTTCCTCAGGCAATTCGTAAGAATAAAAATCGTTATTTTCATCACCAGTTAAATCGTCTATCAGCAAAATACGATTGGATTTGTTTTTATCCAGTTCTTTTACAAATTTTAATAAATCAACTTTATTATTAAATTCTCGTAACATATCATTTCATTTTGTTAGGTAGCCCGATTATAAACGTGCTACCTGTATTTTCTTTGCTGTCAATTCTTAGGTACCCGTTATTTTTTTCAACAAGTTCTTTGCATAAAATGAGCCCCAGTCCGCTTCCTGTTTCTGATTCGGTACCGGGGGTTTTGATCTTTTCATCAATTTTAAAAATTTTATCTATGTGTTCTTTTTTTATGCCGACACCGTTATCGGAAACAGATATTTCCACAAAATCACTCATCTGTGTGTTTTCTGAAACACCTGAAGCAGAAACCCTGACGAACCCACTGCGGTTTGTGTACTTAATGGAATTGGATACCAGGTTGCGTATTATAGTTTTCACCATGTTGCTATCGGCATATATGGCAAGGTTCTCCGGTATATCAGAAATGATTTTAATCTGTTTGATTTTTGCACGGTACTGCAACACATCAATAGCTTCAAAAACAACGTGCCCCACATCAAGCATTTCCGGCTTAAACCCCATTTTCCCTGTTTGAGAGTTAGCCCATTCAAGCAGGTTTTGAATTAATTTTAGCAACGACTCTGTTGAAAGCTGAATATTGTTAATGTAATTTATTTTATCCTGTTCCGCAAGCGATTTGTAATTTTCAGTTAAAATTCCCGAAAACCCTAGAATAGCATTCAGAGGGTCTTTCAAATCGTGAGCAATGATTGAAAAAAAGCGGTCTTTGGTGGCAACAAGGTTTTTAAGCTCTTCATTTCTGACTTTTAAAAGATTTTCCATGCTTTTTCTTTCAGAAATATCCCTGCTGATACTTAATAAATGTGGTTTGCCTTTTATCAGGATCAATTCAGCCGACATATCTATAATTCTTTTAGTTCCGTTTTTATTTTGTACAATAATCTCCAGATTATGGCAATGGCCATAAGTTTTAACGTCATGCAACAATTTATCTCTGTCTTTAGGATTATCCCAGATGTTGATATCCAGGGTTGACTTGCCTTTAAGGTCTTCAGGGGCATAACCGGTATATTTTGTAAAAGTATCATTTGAATCAATATAATAACCGTCCTCAATCCGGGTTACAAGAATTGCGTCAGGGCCTTTGTCAAATATTATCTGCAGTTGTTCCTTGGCTTCCTTAAGGCCTTGTTCGGCTTCCTTTTGCCGCGTAAAATCCATAATAGCACAGCTTAACCCAAAAACCTTACCTGCAGAATCAAATAAAGGAATATAGCTCCCGTAAACATTTGCTTTCTTCCCCTTTTCAAACTCAATATCATCTATAACTTCTACTGTCTTAGCACTATTAACACATTTGTCAAATAAAAGCTTATGACGCTCATAAAGATCCGGAGGGAAAAAATCTTTAAAATTGTGGTTTTCGATTAGATGAAGCGGTACCATGAATGTTTTTTCATAATGTTTGTTGGCAAAAAAGTAATTGCCGTCTTTGTCAAGTGCAGATATCCACATCGGAAGTGAGTCTATCATACTTCTTAAAAGTATGCGGCTTTTACTCACTTCTTCTTCTGCCTTTTTTCTATCGGTGATGTCAAGAAGTGACGCCAGGCTTTTGTGGGTGCCGGGTATCATGTCAATGTAAAGCAGTATGTTTTTTATGTTGCCTTTAATATCTTTAAATCTGAACTCGTATGATTTTAAAGCTTTTAAAGTATCAGCTCTTCTGAGTTTGTGCATTTCTACCATTCTTTCCAGGTCTTCAGTAACAACAAACTCAGTCCACTTTTTCTTGTTTTCGATTTTCTCTTTTGGAATGCCTGACAACTCTGAAAATTTTGAATTTACCAAAGAAATAGTTTTATCTTCTTCAATTATTATTGTTGCAGTACCAGTATTTTCAAAAAAAGTTCTGTATTTAGCTTCAGATTCTTTTAAAAGTAATTCTGCCTGTTTGCGTGCAGTAATATCATTGAATACCGTAAGCATAGCAGGTTCTCCTTTATAAACCATACCCAGACTGGTCACTTCAACAGAGATATTGTTCCCTTTATTAGTGATGAAGACTTCTTCAAGAGACTCTGCTTTCGTATTTTTATTTAGCACTTTTTTAATTCTTTGAGCAGCGACTTCCTGATAATCGGGATGAATAAAATTAAAAATATTTAATCCCATGGTTTTCTCAATCGATGCTTCCATTATTTTAGAGGCAGCCTCATTTGCAAAAACAATATTCCCTTTGCTGTTTATGACAACTCCAACAGGGAGAAGTCTAATTAGGTTGCTGTATCGTTCTTCACTTTCCTTAAGTTCTTTTTCGGCTTGTTTACGTTTTGTAATATCTCGGAAAATTGTCTGAATGGTTTTGTTCGGCATAATTTTAGAGTGCATTTCAACCTCACAAATACTGCCGTTTTTTTTTATTATTTTTCTTTCTTTGATAATAACTTTGCCTTTTTGAAGCAAATCATATCTAATGGGGTTTTTTTTCAGGTCTTCTTTTTCATAGAGGTCAGATATGTTTTTTGTCAATAATTCATCTTTGCTATATCCTGTCATTTCGGTGCCACTTGAGTTGCTGCCAATTATGTTTCCTTCGGTGTTTAACTGAAATATACCATCAGCGGCTTGTTCAAAAAGAAGGCGGTATTTTTCTTCGCTGGCGCGCAATTTTTCTTCTGCTTCGATTTGCTCATGCCACATTTGTTTTATTTCCAGAGCATGGTTAATGGCTTGCCGCAACCGGATAGTGTTTTCTTTAAGTACATAATCAACAGCACCCACCTTGACCGTTTCAGCAGCAGTTTCTTCATCAATGGAGCCGGTATAAATAATAACCGGAACCAGCGGGGCAAGTTTTTTTGCATGACGGATAACCGTCAATCCATCAAAATTGGGCATATTAAAATCCGAAACAATGACATCAGGTTTATAAGTATTTAAAGATTCAATTAACGCTTCATTTGTGCTTACATCAGAAAATTCAACAGATTCTAACTCATGTTTAATTTCTCTTTGTGCCAGTTCAATATCCAGTGGATTATCTTCCACTATCAGTATTTTATAATGCTTTGCCATGTTGGTTTATTTAGGTGGATGGTTAATAACAAGCCAGTACAATCCCAGGCTGTTTATTGTTTCGGTAAAACTAACAATATCTACGGGCTTAACAACATAACTGTTTGCCCCCAGTGCATAAGCCGCTTTAATATCCGGGTCCTCAAGGGATGAGGTTAGCATAACAATCGGGATATTTCTCAATTCTTCATCCATTTTGATTGTTTTTAATACTTCCAGGCCGTTTACTTTAGGCAGTTTGATGTCAAGAAAAATAACTTTTGGAGGAATATTTTCTCTTTCTGAGAATTTTCCTTTGCAAAAAAGATAATCCAGAGCTTCTTCTCCGTCAATAACCACAAAAATATTGTTGGCTATGTGGTGTTTGTTGAGTGTTCTCAGGGTTAATTCGACATCCTGCGGATTATCTTCAACTAATAAAATGTCAACAATGTTGTCGTTCATAATTATTATGGTTTATTAAGTAATGAAAAATAAAATTTTGCTCCTTTATCAATTTCCCCTTCAGCCCATACACGACCACCATGCCTGTGAATAATGCGTTGCACTATTGCCAACCCCACTCCTGTCCCCTGAAATTCATTAATATTGTGCAGGCGCTGAAAGACTCCAAATAAATTATCAACATACTTCATATCAAACCCGGAGCCGTTATCTTTAACAAAGTAAATATTTTCTCCTTGATTTTCAAAACTACCCACCTCAATTTTAATAATATCTTTTTTGGAAGAAAACTTAAATGCATTTGAAATCAGGTTAACCCACACCTGTTTAATAAGGCTGATATCAACATTGGCAGGCAATAATTTTGTAATTTCAATTTCTATCTTATTTTCGCAATATTGACCTTCAACTTCTTCCAAAGCCTGATGCACAATTTTTGTCATGTCTGTCATGACTTTTTGCAAAGAAGTGCGGCTAAGCCTCGAAAATGACAACAAATCATCAATCAATTGCCCCATACGTGAAGCTTCTTTTTGGATAACATCACAGACTCTTTGGCCGTCTGTATCTATTTTGTTTGCATAATCTTCCGTAAGGATTTTCGTAAATCCGCTAATGGCGCGCAGAGGTGCCCTTAAGTCATGAGAAACTGAATAAGCAAAAGCTTCCAGTTCTTTATTAGCATTTTCAAGTTGTTGTGTCCTTAATTCAACACGTTTTTCGAGCTCCTCGTTGAGTTGTTTAATTTTGTTTTCAATTAATTTTCGTTCTGTTATATCCGAAGAAAGCACAAAAATGCCTTCTGACACAGGTTGAATACTCAGTTCAAACCATGCTGATGTCCCGTCAGGATAGATGAACTCATTAATCATGTGCTGGGGAATACGGTCATTCATGCAGCGGCTTAAAACCTGAAATACTTCTGTTTTTTCAAATCCGGAATATACCTCCATCATTTTACACCCCAACATATTTTCTTTTGTTTGGCGGCCATGACTTATTACTGCATCATTCACATAACGATAACGCCATTCATAATCAATTATCTGGCATCCTTCAAGCATATTGTCTAATGTCAACCGGAATCGTTCCTCTGATTTTTTCAAAGCTTCTTCAGCTAATTTTCGTTCGGCAAGTTCTACCTGCAATTGCTGATTAGCGTCATTTAATTCTTGTGTTCGGTCTGAAACTCTCTTTTCAAGGGATTTGTTAAGTTTTTGAATTTTTTTGTATGCAATAAAAACTGTAAGTACCAATATGGCTACCAGTATGGAAATAATAATGAACAACGTGATGAGGTTCCTCTGGCGAACTATCTGGGACCCTTGTTTGTCCAAAGCTTGGGTTTGTAACTGTATTTCAGCTTTTTTACTTTCAATTTCCTTCTTTTGCTTGTTAAGCAATTCAGTTCCTTCGCTCACATTTACGGACAGGTCATAAAGCTCTTTCTTCTGGCGTTCATATAATTTTTGTTGCTCATATATCAGAAGTGTTTTTAACGCCAGTTCCTGTTCCTTTTTTTTAAGAAGTAACGATTGTTCATCAAGAATTTTTTGTTGTTCCTGAATCTTTACAGTCTGTTCGTTAAGATTTTGAATATTTGCCTGTGCTTCTTTGGTTTTCAAGGTAATGGCTTTTTTCAAAAAATTCAAAGTGCTGTCGTGGCTCTGAATCTGTTTCTGGAGGCTGCGAAGGCTTTGTTGCTCCTCATAATACAAAGCGGCAACATCAATCGTGGTGCCTCCCAATAGCACCATATCCGGCATAATATTCAGTCGCTGGTTTATTATGTTAGCTTTGTTGATTTCAAATAAAAGGTTTCCATCTTTAGAATCGTAAAAGTTAATCATAATAATGCGCTTATCATCATAACTATCGCTAATAAGCAGAATGTTTTTCCCTTCAATTTTATCATAAATTTTTAATAGTTTTCCCTCACTTTCTTTGGTGACAAATATTAAATGTATATTGTCAGTATTATCGAGAGAAGTTGAAGATGAAACTTTAATTGGTTTTTTTCGGAGCGTTTTTGTCTTCGACAGAGTCGTTAATTCTTTTATAATGTTTTTATCATCCCCGATGACAAGAAAATGAAATTCCTGAATGCTTTCTTCGTTTTGCCATTGCACATTTTTAGCAAAGTTGTAAATGTATGCACTGATGGCAACATCTCGTTTAATCTGTTGTGCGTTAATTGGAATGAGTGGAGTTATAATGCAAATTAAAAAAATACAGATATTACGGAATAGATGTTTCATCAGATTATCTGTTGAAGGTGTAACCAAGTGAAACCATAAATGTGAATTGCGGCTGCCTATACCTGTCGGGCTCTCTGTTTGAAGTATGATAGTATTTGGTGTTTAAAATGTTTTTTAATAAAACCTGTACAGTAAAACTTTTATAGTTAAGTAATGATAGTGTTCCGTCGAGAAGAAAATAATGCCCAACATAATAACTGTTAGTGCTTGAGATTAGCTGAGGGTTTTTTCTTTTTCCAAAATAGTGCGCTCTTAAGTTTATTTTTATATGCTCATTGAAAGAATATGTAATACTTGCATTAGCGCTGTGCATACTGATTTCAGGCATAAAGAAACCCTCTTCATTTTTACTGTAGTTAAAGGTGTAATTTAAGGAAGATTTTATTTTACCGTAATCCAGCCTGAAATAAAGTTCACATCCGTAAGTATCCACAATTCCATCGTTTACCCAGCGATAAAAACTGCTGCTGTCGTAATTAATAATACCGGTTGTGTCCGGAAATTCTTTTGTAATGACATTCGTGAGATAATTTCTATATCCAACAATATCTAATTTTATTTTGTCAGTTATGGAAAAAGTAAAAGCAGTTTCTAATGATTTCATTTTTTCGGGCAGCAATGACGCATTACCTAATCCATCTGTATAATCCCATGGTTTTGGCGCCCTGAAAGCTTCGGCATAGGAAATACGAACAATATGTTTACGAAAATTGTAACTTATTCCCGCACGCGGAGTAATGACCTGTTGGTAAACATTGCTTTGGTCAAACCGAATACCCCCGGAGATAAATAAGTTTTTAAAAAGACACAATCTTGGCTCTGCAAAAATACTTAAAAGATAGTTATTTAGTATGTTGGGTTTATCTGGGCATGGCGGATTTTTATCGGGAGAGTCACTTTGGGAATATGATGCTTTTTCTGATACTTGCTCAAATTCAAAAATAAAACCACCAGTCATTGAAAAAATTTTCTTTGCCGAATAATTAATGACATTCTCTATTCCGGTTAAATTACCGGGGCGGTAATAACCAATCTGAGCCGTGTCAACAACGTAGTAAACGGAATTGCCAAGTACAGTGGAATTACTGTTATACAAAACACTTGAAAAACTTAGCCGGTCCGAAAATTTCTTATCATATCTCAGGTAATTATTCACGAATTGTATGTTCCACAAAGTTCCATAATCCCTGTAAATAGTCCCGGCAGATTTAATATTGGTGGCAAGGGAGGCTTGCTTAAACATATAATTTGTTCCAAAAGTAAAGTCGTGGAACTGCATTTTAATATCAAAAGAATAATCGTTTTCAAAGTTATCCATGAGATCACTCCAGTTGTTATCTCCGGCTTTACCTTTAAGGTTTGCCTTATCAGATTTTTTTGCCATTCCCGAAATCAATATTCCGAATGTGTTTTTTTTATTTGTTGTACTGTAAGTAAAATCAGTTGATAATGTGTTAAAGTTTCCTATGAGGGCTGTTATTTCGGATTTTTTTGTCATGGCACTTTTAGTAACAATATTAATAATGCCCGATACTGCATTGGTGCCATAAGCAACAGAACCCGGGCCATAGATTACTTCAATTCTTTCAACATTCGACAGGTTGTATTGTCCTCCTCCATAAAAGCCGCCTGAATTTAGTTCATTAACCTGTATTCCGTCAATTAGTATCAGGGTAAGGTTGTTTTGATTGGGAACTCCCCTCTGAAAAATATAACTGTTCATTCCTAAAGTATTCCTGAACTGAAACCCGGGCAAATCGGATAAGGCTTCTTCAAGAGTGAAATATCCTTTTTCTTTTATGTCGGCAGCTGTGATAACATATATTGTTGAAGGGATTTCCCTGATGCTTTGGCTTGCTTTAGAAGCCGAGGTGATTTTAAGTTGGGACAATTGTGTTAATGTCAGGTCATATATGTCAATACTATCTGTTTGGGAGAATACTTCATTTGATATAAGAAACAGAAGCATGCTAATAGATAGATATATTTTAATTTTTAAAAGAAACATGTATTTTTTTATCATGAAAAATTTAAAAAAAACATATAGAAAGCCTTATATTAAAATGCAAGATAATAATAATTCATTAATTTTTGTAATTTATATGTAAAAATTTTTTAAATATCAAAATAACTTTTTTTAAGAAGTTACAAATCATAAGAAGTTACAAATCAATAGTATCAAAAGCCAATACAGTTTTTTCAACTTTGAATTTATTATAACAGCAGCTTTTAACTTATGGTTTAATAATAAATTATAATTTGTTTTCCAGGCGCTTTACCATGTTGTTCTTCCATGATAAAAAACTACCACTAATAATATGTTCTCTGGCTTCTTGAACAAGCTGGCAGTAAAAAGCAAGGTTATGCTGGCTGGCTATCATGGCTGCCAGTATTTCATTGGAAGCAAAAAGATGCCTGAGGTAGGCTTTATTATAATATCTGTCAACATAAGATAATCCATCGTCATCAATGGGGGAGAAATCATTTTTCCATTTCTCATTGCGAATGTTTATACGGCCCTTTCTTGTAAACAACCATCCATTCCGACCGTTGCGTGTTGGCATCACGCAATCGAACATATCTACACCAAGGGCAATGGCTTCAAGAATATTGGCCGGTGTTCCCACACCCATCAGATAGCGGGGCTTGTTTTGTGGCAAAACCGAACACACTTTTGCTGTAATGTCATACATAATATCCGTGGGTTCGCCTACAGAAAGCCCCCCTATAGCTATGCCATCAGGATTATATTCAGAAGCAGTTTCAGCGGAAATTTTACGCAGGTCATCGAAAACACTGCCCTGAACGATAGGGAAAAGAGATTGTTCATATCCATAAAGCGGTTTAGTGTTGTTGAAATGTTTCATGCAACGTTCAAGCCATTTATGAGTCATTTTCATAGACTTTTTTGCATATTCGTAATCACACGGGTAAGGCGCACATTCGTCAAAAGCCATGATGATATCAGCCCCTATTTTTCGCTGAATATCCATAGTATTTTCAGGAGTAAAAATATGCTTTGAGCCATCAATATGCGAATGAAATATAACTCCATCATCTTTTATTTTCCTGATAGTTTTAAGAGAATAAACCTGATAACCTCCGCTATCTGTCAGGATGGGTTTATTCCATCCCATAAACTTATGCAATCCTCCTGCTTCTTCTAATATATCAGTGCCTGGCCTTAAATATAAATGATAGGTGTTCCCAAGAATAATTTGTGCTTTCACATCCTCAGCAAGTTCTTTTTGATGAAGTGCCTTTACGCTTCCCGATGTCCCAACAGGCATAAAGACGGGTGTTTCTATAATTCCGTGGGCCGTTTCCAACATACCGGCACGGGCAGCAGATGCCTTGTCAGTTGCCGTAAGTGTGAATTTCATACAACAAAGATAATTCTTTATTTGAAGCGTAAAAAAGGAAACAAATAATCAACATTTCTCCGTGAATAAGTTTTTTATTAAGGTAATTCAAAAAAGCTTTAAAAATATAATTTTGCAATATATTTAGTTTGCATGTTTTTTGAAAAAATTCTTCACGACCCGCTACAGTTATACTTGTATATAGCTTTTGTTGCTTTTTTTATCGTCCAGATGATTTATTACTGGGGCATTTTTTCATTATTTGCCTTTTTAAAAAATAAAAACGCAAATCAATCTGAAGAAGTATTACCTGTTTCTGTTGTTGTATGTGCCCGGAATGAATTCTACAACCTCGAAAAAAACCTGCCTAAAATTCTGGAACAGGATTATCCTGATTTCGAAGTGGTCGTTGTAAATGACCAGTCGGAGGACGATACGGCGGAGCTACTTATGGATTTATCGAGAAAATACAAAAGATTGAAGATAATCACTGTTCAAAAAAACCTAAATAATTTTAGCGGAAAAAAATTTTCCCTTTCTTTAGGCATAAAATCGGCACAACATGATGTAGTCCTGCTCACCGATGCAGATTGTGAACCTGTATCAAGCTTATGGATAAAAAATATGCAAATGCCATTTTCTAACCCGCGAACAAAAATAGTTTTAGGTTATGGGGCATATGAAAGGCGAAAAGGCTTGCTCAATAGCCTGATTCGTTTTGATACGTTCACAATCGCATTACAATATTTTTCTTTGGCAAGAGCAGGATTGCCTTACATGGGCGTAGGCAGAAATCTGGCATATCGCAGAAGCCTTTTTCTGGAAAATAAAGGTTTCGTATCGCATTATGAGATAAGTTCCGGCGATGATGACTTGTTTGTGAACAGCAATGCTACTCGAAAAAATACATCAATAGTATATACAGGGGAAAGCCATACACTCTCACAACCTAAATTAAAATTCAATGACTGGGTATTTCAGAAAAAAAGACATTTTACAACGGGGAAGTACTATAAATTTGTTCATAAAGTTTTACTCGTCCTCTTGCCATTCAGTACGCTGACATTTTATTTACTAGCAGTTATTTTAACTTTGCTTAACATAAAAACATATACTATTGTGATAGTATCATCGTTTTTTATTGTAAGGGTTACATCTCAGTTAATAATTTTTAAAAAAGCAATGTTAAAACTTAAAGAAAAAAAATTATTTTTACTTTCGCCTTTTTTTGAAGTGATAATGATTTTTTTTAATGTTTTAACAAAGCTTACGAATACGGGGAAAAAAATAAATACATGGAAATAAACCCGAATCTGACTGACAAGGCACACCGCGATTACAGGCTGGTACAACTTGCCCTGCATCAGGGCGATCAGAAAGCTTATGCCGATTTGATGGGGTTTTACAAAGATGCTATTTATTTTCTGTTGCTTAAAATGACAAACAATCCTGATGATGCTGATGACCTGACTATTGAAGCATTTGGTAAAGCATTTAAAAAACTGGACCAATATACTCCGGATTATGCATTCAGCACTTGGCTGTTCAAAATTGCTTCCAACAATTGCATTGACCATATCCGCCGTAAAAAAGTCGAGATTCTTTCAATTAATAAGACCATTGATGAGGAAGAGGGGCTGGATATGTCTCAAACCCTACCTTCCTCAACGCCCGATCCCGAAGAGAAAATGATAGAAAGGCAAAAAATAAAAATGATGCGGGAAGTGGTCGAAAAGCTTAAACCTAATTACCGCCGGCTGGTTCAATTAAGATATTTTGATGAATATTCCTATGAAGAAATTGCACAGGAAATGGATATCCCGATAGGAACCGTGAAAGCCCAGTTATTTCGTGCCAGAGAGTTTTTATACAACATCATGAAAAACGCGGAAGGAAGCATTTGACAGTTAGCAGTGAACAGTTAGCAGTTATCAGTAAACGGTTAGCAGTAAACAGTTTTTGTGATTTCAATGAATTCTTCAACAGATAACTGCTCCGGCCTTTGATTAAATACTGACATAGAAAGCAGATCCGGATTTGTAACCAACGCTTTCAACGAATTTCTAAGTGTCTTACGCCGCTGGTTGAATGCCTTTTTAACTACTTCAGTAAATTTATTTGCATCACATGGTAGCTGTAACCTGGCATTTCTTTTAAGCCTTATCACTGCTGATTGTACTTTTGGTGGAGGGTAAAAAACATTAGGGCTTACCGTAAATAAATATTCTATTTCATAAAACGCCTGAAGCAAAACGCTTAATATCCCGTATTTTTTACTTCCGGGTTTAGAGGCAATGCGCTCCGCCACTTCTTTTTGAAACATCCCCACAAGCTCCGGCACCATATCACGGTTTTCAAAGACTTTAAAAAGTATCTGGCTAGAAATATTATATGGGAAATTTCCAATAACGGCAAAAGGTTGTTTAAAATATTTTTTAATATCAAACTTTAAAAAATCGCCCAAAATAATTTTTTCTCTGATGGATGGGTACTGTTCACATAGATATGTATATGCTTCGGCGTCAATTTCAATATGCAATGTATTATATGGGTTATTTTGTAACAGGTATTTTGTTAAAACACCTGTCCCCGGGCCTATTTCGAGTACATCCTTGTAATTACCATGCCCGCTTAAGCACATGCTGATTTTTTCAGCAATATTTTTATCATGCAGAAAATGTTGCCCTAAAAATTTTTTTGGTCTGACAACAGTCATGTATCAATTAATTTTGTCGCCTCTCAATGCACGATATCTTTTGCGGGCATCAACCACATAGATACTTCCCTGGTAGTCAGTAAAAATTCTTTCGTAATTCTCCATAGCCTTTTCTGTATTTTTGAATTGCCGCTCGTTTAGCTGGCCAAGAAGAAAAAGGGCATCGTCAGCAAGAATATCGGCCGAATAAAAATCAACCAGCTTGTTCAGGAGGCTGTCGGCTTCGGAATATTGTTTCTGTTTAATTTTTATTTGGGCTTTTTTATAAAGCACTTCATCGAAAAGAGGATGGTAAAGCCCGAGTGTATTTATGGAATCCAGAGTTGTCAGTGCTTGTTCATATTTATTTTGAAAAAGAAGCAGGTCTGCTCTGGAGTATAACTGAAGCCCAACAGTCGAACTGTCTTCATCATAATTTTCCCCAATCAGCAAAGAGAGCTCCATAGCATCATTTGAAATAAGCTTGGCTGTGGCAGCTTTCAATATATCAAGTTGTGCCTTGGCAAATTCAAATTCTCCTATGTAAAAATATAATTTAGCATTGCGATACTTAGCTTCAAAGCCAATCACATCATTTTTGAATGCTTTTTCCACTTGAGAATAAAGAAGGCTGGCCTCCCAAACTTCTCCGGTAAGCAAAAGAATATCTGCAAGTTCCACTTTGCATTGTGCCAGCAAATCGGCCGTTACCCCTTTGTATTGAATAGCATCCTGCAGCAATTGAGTGGCTTCAGGGGTTTTATCCATATAAAATGCCTGCAGATGAGCAAGGTTTTTTATCAGTTGAAGTGAATAATTGGTTTGGCCGGTTTTTTGAATCAGGTCAAGGTATTCATTTTCGAGCTGAAGAGTTTCGTCTTTGTTAATAATAATGTTTTCTGTTACTTTCTGGTACCTGGTGTTAAGTTTTTCGACCAGTGCTGCCTGATAGTATGGCGAATACATATTTTTTTGTGAAAGTATATAATCATAACAGCTTATTGCTTCATCATAAAAAGTATTTGCAGCGGCAATACGAGCTAATTCAATAACCCGTTCACCATCTTCGTTAAACCTTTTGTCAATAGCTTTTGCCTGTATAAAAGCGGCTCCAAATTCCTTTTGCTGAATAAAAAACCATAACAAAAGTATAGGATAGGATTTAATATCAGGTTCTTTTTTTATTCGTTGCAACAGGGAGGATTTAAAAGTTTCTTTCCGGCTGTCGTCAGGGTAGGTGAGAAGCAAATCCTGCATTTTCCCCTGTACCATATCGGTCTCGTCAGGATAACTGCTCACATAATCAAGGTATTGATTTAATGCAGAAGAAAAATTGTTTTTTTTAAGATAAGCATCAGCCAGTTCCAGATTGAAATTATAGAAGTTTTTCAGTGTTTTCTGGCCTTGTTCGTATGTTTTTATGGCATAATCGCTAAGGTCGCGGACAAGAAAGGCATTGGCAAGGCCTATGAATTGATCTTTGTACGAATAAACAGATTTAATGGTGTTTTCGAATTGTTTTTTTGCTTTTTCATAATCTCCTTCCAGCTGATATATATATCCCAAATCAACGGCATAGCTGAAAATATCAGGATTTTTTTTGTTTAATCGGGAAATAAATTTTTCGGCTTTGCGGTAATCTTTCAGCTCCAGAAGGCAATTAACGTAATAATTGTAAATAAAAGGCGTAGGTGTTCTTTCGTAAATATCCTCAAACAAAATAACGGCTTTGTCATATTCTTTATTCTGAAAGTATTGGATGGCGAGCTGCTCGTTATTGTCTGGTTGAGAAAATGAAGGAAAATACATACTGATTGAAGCAATAAAGACAAGAAAAATTTTCAGTTTATGGTACATTGCAACATTTTTCTAAGGTAGTTTTTGCTGTATTTATTTTTCTTTTCCTGAATTATATGATTCAATCAGTCGAAGCATGTATGGATGAATGGTGTCGAAATTTTTAAGCTGATGCTGAACGCTTTCGATGTTTTTCTTAATCTTAAATGTTAAAGCGTTTATGGATTGCGATTCTATGGCAAAGCAACCATCAAACTCATTTTCTTTTAAGAGGTTTTTCTTAATGTCATGTTTTAGATTTTCGAGTTGTTTTTTTGACGAATCAACCTCCGCCTGATATTTGATGTAATTTTTAACAAGAGTTTTAAATGGTTTGCGAACATTCTGATAACTACAAACATAAGCCCAGTTCTCTTCGTTCCGATACTCCTGATAATGCTCGGAAACTTTTTTGTTGACATCATAATACGTTTGCAGCCGTTGGTTGACAGTGTCCATGTTTACACGGCTTAAAAGCATTGATGCAGAGTCAAGAAGGGCATACAGGCTGTCAACTTTTGACAGTTGATTTTTTTTTACAGGGTTGCTGCAAGAAGCTATCAGAAACCCGAGTGTTATTCCTAAAATCAGATGTTTTTTCATATTAGTGATTTAGTTTATTATTTCAAAAGTGGTATATTTATGTAAAATTTCCGGTATTAAAACCCCTCGCTTTTCCTGGTTGTTTTCGAGCAGAGATGCTACAATTCTAGGTAACGCCAAAGCACTCCCGTTTAGTGTATGTGCCAGAGAAATTTTCCCATCGGCATTGCGGAAACGCAGTTTCATTCGGTTAGACTGAAAGCTCTCAAAATTTGATACCGAACTAACCTCAAGCCATCTTTTTTGTGCTGCGGAATAAACCTCAAAGTCATAGGTCATGGCTGAAGCAAAACTGAGGTCGCCTCCACAGAGTTTAACAATTCTGTATGGCAAGTTAAGTTTATTGAGCAAAGAGGAAACATATTTGCACATGGCTTCCAGAGTTTCGTAGGATTTATCCGGGTGTTGTATCTGAACTATTTCCACTTTGTCAAATTCATGAAGCCTGTTTAGGCCGCGTACATCTTTTCCGTAGGAGCCGGCTTCACGCCTGAAGCATGCCGAATAGGCAACATTTTTTATGGGAAAGTCGCTTTCCTTTAAGATATTGTCCCTGTATAAATTTGTTATTGGCACTTCTGCTGTCGGTATCAGAAAAAGATTGTCAAGAGGAACATGATACATTTGCCCTTCTTTATCGGGGAGTTGCCCGGTGCCATAAGCAGAGGCTTCGTTTACCATCAGGGGAGGTTGTATCTCGGTGTATCCCTCATCAATGGCCGAGTCAAGGAAAAACTGAATTAAAGCCCTTTGCAGCTTGGCTCCTTTCCCAATATAAACAGGGAACCCCGCTCCGGTGATTTTGTTACCAAGTTCAAAGTCAATCAGCCCGTATTTTGCAGCCAAATCCCAATGTGGCAGGGCATCTTCGGGCAATACAGGGATATTCCCTTCGTTGAAAATTATTTCATTTTCTTCCGATGATTTCCCGGGTTTAACGGTATTGTGGGGGATATTGGGTAACAACAGAAGTTTGTTGTTTTGTTCTGATTCAGCCGCCCTGAGCATTTCTTCCAGCTCTTTTATTTTATTTTTTAGTTCTGCGGATTTTTCCTTCAGTTTATTTGCTTCTTCAGCTTTGCCTGTTTTGAATAATTCGCCGGTTTCTTTTGACATTTTATTGCTTTCGGCAAGCAAATCGTCCATATTTTTCTGAGTACTCCGCCTGGTTTCGTCAAGGGTAAGTATTTCTTTTATGATACCCGATGCGTCAAAATTTTTAACGGCAAGTGCCCGGATGATATTTTCAGGCTCGGAACGTAAGCGGCTAATTTGTAACATATTTCAGTTTTTTGGCAAAGTTATTATTCTGTTATAAGAAAAAAAAATCTCCGATTACCTTGGCAACCGGAGACGCAATCTTTTGTGAAATAAATTTAGTTTTTTTCGGGTTCGTTGCTTTCAGGCGGCATAACCGATACATACGAACGGTTGTTTTTCTTCTTTTTGAAAACCACCATGCCGTCCGTGAGGGCGAAAAGCGTATGGTCGTTACCAATGCCCACATTTAATCCGGGGTGGTGAACGGTACCTCTCTGGCGAACGATAATGTTTCCTGACTGGGCAAATTGTCCGCCGAAAATTTTTATTCCCAAACGTTTGCTGTGCGATTCGCGGCCGTTAGTCGAGCTGCCAGCACCTTTCTTATGTGCCATAATTATTTGGTTTTAGTAGAACTTTTTAAATTTATTTCTTCAATTTGTATTTTGGAAAGATATTGTCTGTGCCCGTTAGCTTTCTGATACCCCTTCCTTCTCCTCTTTTTGAAAACGATAACTTTGTCGCCTTTCATATGTGAAAGGATTTTGGCGGTAATATTGGCGCCTTCTACTTTGGGGTTGCCAACGAGCACCTTACCTTCTTTGTCCACCAGTAATACATTGTCGAAGGTAACCGAAGCGCCTTCTTCTCCTTCAAGGCGGTGAACAAAAATTTCCTGTTCTTTTTCCACTTTGAACTGTTGTCCTGCTATATCAACTATTGCGTACATTGTAAAAATATTTTACGTTTTTAAAAATGGACTGCAAAGATAGTAATCTTTTTTATTATAAAACACTATAGCTGGATTTTTTAGTAATTTTTCTCAAAATCAGGGGGTTATATAGGAATTTTTTATCCTATCCCCACCCCTTCCCCTACGAGTAGGGGAAGGGCGTTGGCCTAGTGCGTTGGCGAAGGGGTCTGAAAAGAAAATTTAAAATTATATTTGTATCCATGAACTATTATGAAATAAAAAAGATTGCAACACGGCTTAGGAATTACCCCACACCATCAAAGAAAATTCTTTGGGAAGAGTTACGGTGAAGAAATCTTAAATACAAATTTCTACGGCAACACCCCATTATTTATGAGTCAATAAAAAATGAACATTTCTTTTATATTCCTGATTTTTTTTGTACAAAAAAGAAACTGGTTATCTAACTTGATGGAAAAATACATGAATTTCAAAAAGAGTATGATGAAGACAGGACAGCAGTTTTAAAAGGAAAAGGGCTTCATGTATTGCGTTTTAAAAATGAAGAGCTGTCTGAAATATCAAAAGTGATTGAAAAAATTAAGGGAGTGTTAGAGAGTTTGCCCTGACCCCATCCCCGACCCTTCCCCTACTCGTAGGGGAAGGGCGCTGGCCTTGTGCGCAGCAAAGGGGTCAGAAAAAGAAAACGATAATTTTCCTTTTACAAAATAAGAACTTACTGGAAATAAAGGCACAGCGACCGCCGAACCCCGTTAAAATTATGTTGCAATTAATTGCTTGTTGATATAAATAATTTTTAAATTAAATGATTTTTATGTAAGTTTGTTTGTTAAACCCAAAAGTTCATTTTATGAGTACAGGCCGTAAAGTTCTAAAAGCATTTATTTGGATAATAGTGGTTATACTTTTGATTGTCGGTGGCATCGCCGCATATTTTTATTTTGGCAATTCAGGGAACCGCAATGCGCTTTCGGTCATCCCCAAAGATGCCGTTTATATTATCGAAACATCAAACCTTACAAAAGGCTGGGCTACCCTCAGTGAAAGCAAAATGTGGCAACATCTTATGAGCAGCCCGAAATTTGAAGAAATCAATGCCAGCGCCATGCAGCTTGATTCTCTTATCAAGGGAAACAAAACGCTGGATATGCTTTTTACCAACAGGCAGCTGGTGATTTCTGCACACATGACTTCACTCAGCGATTACGACTTTATTTTTGCAGTGGATCTTAAAAAAGCCTCAAAAATTTCTTTTTTGAAAAATTATATAAAAAGCATTGTAGGGTATTATGATTTTACATTTGGAAAACGAACTTATGAAGGCATTGATATTATTGAACTTACAGATATAACCTCAAAAGATATTCTTTCTCTTTGTTTTATCGAAAATGTACTTGTTTGCAGTTACTCTCCGGTTTTGATTGAAAAATCTATAAATGATAAAGACACAGAATTCTGGACAAAAAACTCCAATGTCCGTTTTGTTTCCACTGAAATAAAAGGCAATAAACTTATCAATTTTTATATTAACTATAGTGAATTGGATAGATTTTTAAAATGTTATATGTCGGAATCTTCTTCCATGGTGAAATCTCTGAGCAACAGTCTTTTCTTTTCGGCTTTCAATGTCAGTTTTAATGACGAAATGTTGCAATGGGAAGGATATACCAGCTTTAACGACAGCCTGCCTTCTTATTTCAAAGCATTGGCAGGCATTACTCCCGGCAAATGGCATGCTTACGAAATAATTTCTGATAAGGCCGCCATTTATGCCTCTATGAGTTTTAAAAATTCTGGTGATTTTATTAATAAATTAAAAGAAGTTTTCAGTGCAGAAGACACCGTTGCCGCGGCTGATTATGAAAAAATCATTAAAAAAGTTGAAAAAATCATTAAAGTTGACCTTGAAAAAGACTTTTTTAGCTGGATAGGAAGCGAATTGGCTTTTGTAAAACTGCAGCCGTCGTCAAATGCCCGGGAAGAAGATGCCATTGCCCTTATACATACTTCAGATGTTGAACAGGCTGTCGCAGGAATGGAAAAAATTACAAAAAATGTTCGTAAACGTACTTTTGGTTTGTTGAAATTCAATGATACGGAATATAAAAATTTCACAATTAAATATCTTGAATACGGATGGTTCCTGAAATTATTATTTGGCAACTTTTTCAGCAAATTTGATAAACCATATTATATTTTTATGGAAGATTTTATTGTCTTCAGCAATAGCCCTTCCTGCCTCATGGATATGATTGACGATTACACCATCGGGAAAACTCTGGCGCATAATTCCGATTTTCTCGATTTTATCGGCCATTTTGAATCAAAATCCAACATTTCTGTTTTTGTTCAGATGCCAAAGGTTTACTCTCACCTATACTATTACAGCAAAGTGGATAAAAAAGAAGGGGTTAAAAACAATAAAGAATTAATATTGGCATTTACCCGTGTCGGCTTTCAGATGACTTCCGAAGATGGTATGTTCAAAACAAAGCTCTATGCTGATTTTGATGAGGAAGCCGCTTTTGACAGCGAACTTGAAAATATTGAATCTGCAGCCGAAGATTTGTATTTTTTTGAAATAGATTCCGGAGGTTTTAGAGTGGAACTGGGTAATGAATTTATAACCAAAACCGGAGGTGTGAAGATTTATTTTAAAGACAGCCTTACCATCAAAGCTGAAGGACGTGTTACAGACGGAAAACAGGATGGGCTCTGGCGTACTTATTTTGAAGACGGGCAAATAAAAAGTACGGTGTCTTATAAAGATGGAATGGCCAACGGCATAGCATT
Organism: Bacteroidales bacterium; assembly: GCA_023228145.1. Taxonomy (NCBI): domain Bacteria; kingdom Pseudomonadati; phylum Bacteroidota; class Bacteroidia; order Bacteroidales; species Bacteroidales bacterium. The sequence continues at coordinate 109,634 of JALOBU010000001.1, forward strand.
TTTCTATTTTGATGATGACAAGCAAACCACCCGGGTTGAAGCCACTTTTGTGGATGATGAAATAACGGGTAAATACCGCGAATTTTATGAAAATGGGAATAGAAAAGCCCTACTGAATTTTGAAAAAGGAATACCTGAAGGCGATGCTGAATTTTATTACGACAGCGGTGTGATAAAAATTGAAGGACAATATAAAAATGGTGTGAAAGAAGGGAAATGGAAACATTATAACGAAACAGGCGAGTTGATAACCAAAGAAAAATGGAAAAAAGGCGACCAAAAAATAAAGAAATAATTTCTGCGAAAAACATCGGCCTGTATTTTGGCTCTTTCAACCCGATACATACCGGGCATCTTGCCATCGCAAAATACTTGCTGAAAAACTCAGGCCTTGACGAAATATGGTTTGTGGTTTCTCCTCAGAGCCCCTTCAAGAAAGAATCATCTTTACTGGATGACGATTTCCGTTTCAATATGGTACAATTGGCAATAAAGAATTTTAAACGCATGCGTGCATGTAATATAGAATTTACCTTGCCCAAACCTTCTTATACCATTGATACGCTGAGTGCCCTTCAGGAAAGATTTCTAAAAAACATATTTTCTTTAATAATTGGCTCTGATAATCTGGAACTTTTTCATAAGTGGAAAGACTATAATAAAATAATTGATAATTACAAAATTTTTGTTTACCCCCGCCGCGGATTTGATGGCGGAAAACTAAAAACGCATAGTTCGGTTTGTATGATAAATGCCCCTTTGTATGATATTTCTTCCACATGGATACGGGAAATAATAAAAAGCGGTAAAGATGTTAAGGGTTATATGCCGGAAAGAGTTTTATCCTATATAGAAAAAATGGGGTTTTATAAATAATATTTCATTTTTAGTTTGTTACCTATGTTTAAAATCCCATCAATAAATATTTCTGATTTTGCTTACACCCTGCCCGAAGAAAAAATTGCCAAATATCCTTTGCAGAAAAGAGATAGGGCAAAATTGCTGGTATGTAAAAATGATAGCATTTATGACAAATATTTTTATAATCTGCCCGAACTTATCAAACCGGGGACGTTACTGGTTATAAATAACACAAAAGTGATACATGCCCGCATGAATTTTTATAAAAAAACCGGTGCCAAGATTGAAATTTTCTGCCTGGAACCTATGCCTGACCGCAATTTTGAACTGGCTATGAAACAAACAGGGCATTGCACATGGAAATGCCTGGTGGGGAATGCAAAAAAATGGAAAGACGAAAAACTGGAATTAAAAATAAATTCAAACGCTATTGAGTATCTGCTCAAAGCAGAAAAAATGGAAAGTTTAAATGGATGTTTTCTGATTAGATTTGCCTGGATTCCCGAATATTTATGTTTTTCCTCAATTATTGAATCAGCCGGCATGGTGCCTTTACCTCCTTACATTCATCGTCCGGCCGAAAATAGCGACAACCTGACTTATCAGACGGTTTATGCCGAGAATAATGGTTCGGTGGCAGCTCCTACAGCGGGATTACATTTCACTCCCGAATTGCTGTTGGAACTCTCGAAAAATAATATTCAGAAAACACACATTACTTTACATGTAGGAGCCGGCACTTTCAAACCTGTATCTTCTGAAAGCATTGAACAGCACATTATGCATTCAGAGCAGGTTGTTATAAAAAAGCAATTGCTTAACGATATGTTGAACGCTACCGGGGAAATTATTGCCGTAGGAACTACCTCAGTCCGTTCATTGGAAAGTCTCTATTATTTGGCGGCAAAAATACATGAAACAGGAGAGATGCCCGTTGAAATAAACCAATGGGACCCGTACAATGAAACCCTAAATGCTTTAGATAGAAAGAAAACTCTGATGGTGATAAAGGATTATATGGATAAAATGCAACTGCAGCAGATTTCCTTTATTACTAACATAATTATAATTCCCGGGTATCGGTTTAAAATGACAGATGGTATGGTTACAAATTTTCACCAGCCCCGAAGTACATTACTGTTGCTTATCGCAGCTTATCTGGGCGATAGCTGGAAAGAAATATATAAGCATGCTTTAGGCAGTAATTATCGTTTTTTAAGTTACGGGGACGCCTGTTTGTTTCTGAAATAATAGGATATTATTTCATTCTGGGTAAGAATATGCTGAAGAGTAATATAAAAAATACTGCAAAAACCAACGACAATATAAATTTCATTATTAGATAGTCATAACTCAGACTTGGTAAAAAAATAAAGGGTAAAATTAGAATACAAGCCTGACTGATAATAAACAAAAAGTACCCTTTGCGCAGCATTTTCGTGATAAGAAAAACAGAAAAAATGGCAAAGGAGCAAAAAATTATCTTAAGGATGTAAAAAAATGTTCCTCCATGCAAGCTCTCAATAATAATATTATCTATAACAGGTATGGTTTGAATGAAATCAATAGCTTTACCCCCAATGATTAATAATACATTTATTATAAAGGATACAGCAAAATAAATAATACAAATAATAGATAATATAAACAGACTTGTTGGGGCTTTCTTACTTTTATTTTCCTCTGATTCTTTCATAATAGTTTTTTATATGTTTATACTGAACAGAATAAAGGACTATAAATAGAATAGTACCCGCTATAAATAGAATATTAAATACATTCATTACGATAAAAACTGATAATACAAGAATAACCAGATTGGTGACGAGATACAACCAATATCCTGAACGTTTCATATGAAACATAAGTAAAGCTCCCGTCAAAGAGCATCCGAACAAGATAAACATTATAGAAAAAAACATGGCAAAAACGCTCGACCCTATATTGTAAACACTACCCACATAGGAGCTTACAAAGTTTGCCAGCCAGCCCGAAAAAAACAACCCTCCGAAAGAAAACAGAGTCATGCTGCCACTAAAGAAAAAGGTAAACAAGCATAAGCGGGTCAGAGTTTCCGGCCTTTTAATAAGTGACGATGTTTTAACATAGCTTTCTTCAAATTCCATATAACAAACCTACAAAAAAAAACAGACTTTCGTATATATTTATCTCAAAATTTTTGTGAAAACTTGTATAAATTTGTTGAAATTTTTACATGAAAAATAACAGGAAGATATTGGCAGTTATCACTACAAGAAAAGATATCAGCACAGGCAAACGGATGTGTTTTCCGGCAAAAACAAGGGAGTAACATAATTTCAGGACATTATTGCTTATGATAGCCTGGAAAGTAATGCTTGTAAGTAAATCAACATTCATATTTAATTTCCCCTGAAAAACTGAAATCAAAAATGGGTCAATATCGGTAATACCAACAATTATTGAAAGGTAATGCAATCCATCATTGCCAAAAAACTCAACAGCATAATAGGTTATAAAAGAAAAAGCTACAAAAAGGGCCATAAATAATAAAGCCACTTTAAATTCAAGAGGGTTTTTATCTTTAATAGATGTAATGGCTGACATTTCCTCTTTTTTATGTTTATAATAATAAACAACTATCCCAACAAGTGATGTTAAAACAAACATTATTAAAAAATAAACAATGCTGTGTTTAAATAATTCCATGTTAAAAATCAGCATCAATATTCCGATTCTGAGATACATCATTGCAGTAGCCAGTATTATTGCTGCCGCATAATTATTTTTCATCATTTCGCCTTCTCTGCTTTTCCTGGCAAGTATCAAAGTTATCGCAGTACTGCTGTAAAAGCCGCCTAAAATACCCGATATTAGTATTCCCGACTTTTTAAAAACATATTTTTTTAACAGGTAGCTGAAATAAGAAATACTTGAAATAACCACAACGGCAAACCAGATTTTATAAGGAGTGATGCTTAGAAACGGGACAATAGGTTTGTTGGGAAAAATTGGAAGCACAATGCCGGCAATAATCAGAAACTTAGCCAGAGTAATAAATTCATCTTTTTCGATTTTCTCTGAAAAACTAGTGAAGGTTTCTTTGAGTTCGGTAAAAATCAAAACAGTAACAACTACAAGAATAAAAAGCCAGGCAGGCTGAGTGATAACGAGAGGAGCAATGCAATAAGTTATAAACGCAATTACTATAGTCGTTAAACCAAAGTCTTTATAAGTTAGAATTTTAAAATAATAATTAATACCAAGGAAAGTTATTATTGCAAATCCGCCACCCATATATAAATACAAATATTCAGGGTCAATAATATACAGTATATATCCTAAGATTCCAATAAATGTAAAAGTTCTGTCAGTTCCGAAAAGCCTCGAATCTTCCCCTGCCGGGTGAAGTTTGCGCTGTGATAATCCAATCAAAAGCGAAAAAACCGTGACAAGCAAGAAATCAATAAGTTGTTTAGGTACTATGTTAAGTATATTTTCCACCTTGAATTTTAACTTTTTACGTTAATTATCCCTAAAAGTTAAGATGAAAATAAGATTTTCTAAATAAATAAATGCAGGAGAAAATAAATAATGCCTGAGAATATCATAGCACATGGAATGGTAAATATCCATGCAATAACTATATTCCCCGCTAGTTTCCATTTAACTGCACTGGCTCTTTTAGTTACACCAACACCCATAATAGCACCAGTAATTGTATGTGTAGTGCTTACCGGGATTCCTGCAAATGTAACTCCGAAAAGAGTTAATGCTCCGGCTGTTTCAGCACAAAAACCCCCGATGGGTTTGAGATGAGCAAGCCCCTTACCTAAAGTCTTGACTATTTTTTTAGAGCCCAGAAGAGTTCCCATAGCGATAGCAGTGTAACATGTAAGGGCAACCCAAAGTGGGACGTCAGCATCCTGGGGTAAGTATCCTGTACCTATTAGGAGCATTAAAATAATTCCCATTGTTTTTTGAGCGTCATTACCTCCGTGACCAAGGCTGAAAAATGCAGATGACACCAACTGTAAAACCCTGAAGTATCTGTCAATTTTTAATGGTGGTTTTTTACCCCAAATCAGTAATGTAAGGTTCATAAAAAAGTATCCGATAATAAAACCGAATAATGGAGCAAAAGCTATAAATAGTACTATTTTAAAAACACCGCTGAACATCACTGCCGAAGTACCTCCTTTTATTAAAGCCGGGCCAATTAATCCACCTATAAGTGCATGAGAAACACTATTGGGTATCCCATTAAGGGCGCATATTAAAACCCAGAAACCGGCCCCCAACAAAGAACTTAAAATAAAAACATTGTCATCTTTAATAATGTCGGGCAGAATAATACCCTTACCTATTGTGTGAGCAACAGGTGAACCATAGAACACACCAAAAGCCACGAAATTGAAAAAAGCAGCCCATAGAACAGCTAGTTTCGGAGGAAGAACATTCGTACCTACAATAGTTGCAATGGAATTCCCGGCATCATTCATGCCATTCAAAAAATCATACAGTACCGCAACAACAATTGTAATGATAACTATCGCTAACATAAGGATTACGCCACTTTCACAATTATGGATTTTAGAACGTCTGAAACATCTTCAGCCATATCTGTTGCCGTTTCGAGTGTTTTTAAGATGGTATCCTTTTTAATTAATTCAATAGCATCTTTTTCGTTCTCAAAAAGGTCTGATACCGACATATAATACAGGTCGTCAACAAGGTTTTCAATTTCGTTGAGCCTAATGCAGGATTTTTTTATAATTTCAGGATGTTTGAGATTGGATAATTCACTAATAGCAATTTTTAGTTCCCGTGTTGCCTGTACGAGCAGCTCTGAGATTTCAACGGTGTTTTTAGGTAATGAGTGTATTTTATATAACTCAATTCTTTTTGCACAGGAATTAATATAATCCATCACATCATCAAGAGATGAAGTTAGGGTTTGAATATCTTCTCTGTCAAAAGGGGTTATGAATGTTTTGTTTAACTCATCAAAAATCGTGTGGGTGAAATCATCCCCTTTTTCTTCACATTGTTTAATTTGAGTAACAATACTATGTTTTTCATCATCATTTTTAATGAGCAAAACAAGTTTGTTGAGCAAAATTGCCCCTTTTTCGAGGTTTTCAGCCACTCCTTCAAAAAGCGGGAAAAACTTTTTCTCTTTTGGGACAAAAAACTGAAATACTTTATTAATTCCCATTTGTTTTTGTTTATGTTGGCAAATTTATTAATATATAGCTAACAAAAAAACAATGTTCGAAAAAAAACAGCCCTTATATTTGGGCTGTTTTTTAATCTGACTTTATAATTAAAGAAAACTTGGGGTTTGTAATAAATAAAAATTAACTATTAATTCATTATTACGAATTTTTCTTTGGTTTGTTTCAAATGCTCACAGAACAATGATTAAGAAGTCAAAAGATAAACTGTTCGTGAAATTATTATTTTATCTTTGCATACATGTTTTATTTAAAAAAATCCTTTATTCATAGTTAAATAGCCTGTTAATGATTATTATAGGTAATTTATTTTTATGATATCTAAAAAATTCATTAAGTCATCTTTTATTTATTCTTTCATTGGGGCGTTGCCGCTTGCTTCAAGTATAATACTGTTGCCTTTTTATACCAATTACTTAAGCACTTCAGATTTTGGGATTTTTTCTCTGTTCCTAGGATTTACGGCTCTAGTGCAGATACTTGTAAACCTTACGATAGACCAATATCTTGTTTATAGTTATTACGATTCGAAAGACAATTTTCAAAAAGTTAAGGAAATTGTCGGAACATCAGTTGCAATCCTTTTGGTATGGGGAGCTTTTGTTTCGTTAATTTTTTATTTATTTGGTTCATCCATATTTGATTTGTACAACACATATTTGACCAAGGAAACAAAGGAGATTAAATTTTTTCCGTATGGTTTTTTTTGTGTGCTGACTGCGGTTTTTAACAGTCTTTTTCAATCCTATAAAGGATTATTGATAGCACAGCAAAAGCCCATTCAGTATTTTTGGTTCAACATTAGCAACTTTTTTCTGACCGTTGGCATTTCTCTGGGTGGGCTTTTCCTATACCCATACACACTTGTAGGCCCAATGTACGGACGTTTATTGTCGGGAGTAGCTATTTTTATATTGGCGTTGCTATCTTTTATTATAAATTTCGGACTGACTTTTCAGAAAAAGCTTCTAAAGAACATATATAAATTTTGTTTTCCACTGTTTTTTAATTCTAATGTGATTTGGGTAATAGGATATCTGGGAGTTTTCATAATTAATTATTATACTTGCAGTTCCGATGTCGCTATTTACAATTTTATTATTTCCACAACGTTCTTGATTGAGTTTTTACAAAACGGGCTTACCAATGCTATATATCCTAAAATATTTGACCTGTGGACCCGAGATAAAATCAACAGCAATTCAAAGGAAGTAAATAAATATTTCAATGCTTATACCGGGATCAGTCTGCTGATTATACCATTATTTGTTTTGATAATTCCAATCATTGTTCCCGTTTTTGTACTTAATACAGATTTCCTTCAGGGTTTTACTTTTCTGTTATTGATCAGCGTAGCTTTTACTTTCAGGGGCATACAGAATATTTATTTTACTTCTATTATGTATTTGAAAAAAACCAAAAGAATAGCAAAAATAAACTTATATACTTCTATAATTCAGATCGTTGTGTCAGTAGTTTTAATCAAGCAATTTGGCTTGTCAGGGGCTTTTTGGGCATTTATGGTGGTAAAACCAGTACAAACATTGATATTTTATCTTGAAACAAAAAAACTATTTCAATATAACATGAATTACACCAAACAGGTATTTATTCCTTTGGTATATGTTGCGTTGGCAATAATACTATATCCTTTCTATTTTAAATTTAATATTCATATTCTTAACCTGATACAATTAACTGTAATCTGGACCATTACATTTTTGGTTTACAAAAATGAAATAATAAACTTGATCCGTTATTTCTTTTTAAAAAAACACTCACTCACCAATGTTAAGTCATAAATTAATTGCATTATTAAAAATATATTTAACAAAAATCCGATTATTGATTTATTCAATTATATCCTCTTTTTTTGATCTTATCCCGATGATGTTACATTGGCCTTTGAAAAATATTTCAGAGGCTTGTAAAAACAAAAAAAATATAGTATTTGTTGGAGGTACATCAAGTGTCAGAATATCAAGGATTGCAAAATGGTTGAATAAAAGTAGTGATTATTATACTATACTGCTTTGCCATCAAAAAGGTTTTATGGAGGAATTCTCAAATCAATACTGGGGAAAAATAATTTTTTTCAGAAATAAATATCATCTGATCCGGATAGTAAAGCAATTAAAAAATGTATATCTGATGCATGGATTTGCTACTAAAAGCTATTACCCTGATATTGCCAGAAAGTGTAATGCTGCAAAATTTATTATGGATTTTCAGGACGTCTATGCATGCTATTATGAGCTTCCACCAAAACTTAGATGGTTGAAAATTGAATTGCCGTATGAAAAGAACTGCCTTGAGAAATCTGATGGAATAATTGCACATAGTCTGGAACCCTTAGTTGCTTATAATAAATATAACATCAGACCTCATCCAGATAATATTTTTTTCCCATTATATTGTGATGATGATTGTATTGTTGATAAAGTGAATAACCCTGACCCTGAGAATATAAGTTTTGTTTATGCCGGGCAGATATCCGGATCACATCGCGGCAGAGTCTTTCGCGGGTCAACTCAATTCCACACATTAATTGATACTTTAAGTAATCAGAAAATTCATTTTCATATTTACCCCAGCCCGGCAGTACATTCAACAGATATTGATGAGTATCAACAAATTTCGGTTAACAACCCATACCTCCACATACACCCTTCTGTTGTTGCAGAAGAAATATCTTTAGAACTTTCAAAATATAATTTTGGTATTATTCCTTTTTTTCTAAAAGATACAGGGCAATCTAAAGATAAGTATAAGTATGCAACATCGCTAAAACTATTTAACTACATAGAAGCAGGGATCCCCGTGTTTGTATCAGAAGATGTTTTTTATCAAAGCTGGTTGTTAAAAAGATATAATGCCGGCATAATTATTAAAGAGGAAGATCTTAAATGTCTTGACAAACTTATTATGTCATTGAATTATGAAGAAACTGTAAAAGCTTTGAAAAAAAGCAGACAAAATTTATTACTGAGCAAGCAGATCTCAAGGTTGACAGATTTTTACAGTAAAATTGCAAAGAAATAGGAACACAAGGCTTGTGTTTACTTTTAGTCTACCATACAGTAAAAGAAATTTTACTTATACCTTAGATATTATTATTAATTTTGACTTTTTAAATTTTTGAATTGAAAAAAATTGTGATAATTGGTGCCCGTTTTGATGGTCATGCGAAAGTAGTGCTTGAGATTATTCAATCAGAAAGAAAATATGAAGTGGCAGGTTTTGTTGATGATAATTTGTTTGGTAAAAATATTAAAATCAGAGATCTGTCAATTATAGGTAGAATGAATGATTTGGAAAAATTAAAATCACAACTTGGCCTTTATGGCGCCATTGTGGCAATTGGAAATAACAGCCAGAGGCGATTTTTAGCAGAAAAGGTCCAAAAAACAGGTTTAGAACTTATAAATGCGATACATCCTACAGTTCATATTGATACTGGGGTAACTATTGGAAAAGGAAATGTATTTTGCCAGGGAGTTATTATCGTAACTGGAACTAAAATAGGCAATTGTGTGAATATTCATACCGGGGCTACGGTAGATCATGATAATGTTATTGATGATGGTGCGAATTTAGGTCCCGGGGTTCATACAGCTGGGCGGGTTACTATATGTAAGGATGCTTTTTTAGGCACTGCCACCGCTGTTATTCCCGACGGAATTATAGGTGAGGGGGCTGTTACAGGTGCAGGCACTGTTGTGATACGGCCCGTAGAACCATACACAAAAGTTGTAGGGGTGCCTGCTAAAATGATAGAAAAATTAATAAAACCCTAATATGCAAAAGATATTTATTACCGGTGGCGCCGGATATGTTGGCTCTGTATTAGTTCCAAAACTTCTTAACAATGGCTACAAAGTTACCGTACTCGATTTAATGATTTATGGTGAAGATGTACTGCCAGATCATTCCAATTTAACAGTCATTAAGGGAGATATAAGAGATAAAGCACTTCTCGCAAAACTACTGCCTTCTCATGACGCCATTATTCATCTGGCTTGTATATCAAATGACCCCAGTTTTGAACTTAACCCACAACTCGGTAAGTCAATAAACCTTGACGCTTTTGAACCCTTAGTAGATATTTCAAAAAAATCAGGCGTAAAGCGTTTCATTTATGCATCTTCATCAAGTGTTTATGGTATTAAAAATGAACCTGATGTAAATGAATCCATGATTCTTGAACCACTGACCGACTATTCGAAATTTAAAGCAAAGTGTGAAGAAATTCTTGATAAATACAAATCTGAAAATTTTACCACATGCACTATCCGCCCTGCCACAGTTTGCGGGTATGGCAAAAGACTTCGTCTGGATCTGACCGTAAATATTCTCACAAACCTGGCTATAAACAAGGGGGAAATAACCGTATTTGGAGGAAACCAGAAACGCCCGAATATTCACATTGAAGACATGACCGACTTGTATTTGCTATTGTTACAACTGCCTGACGAAAAGATATCTGGAAAAATATGGAACGCCGGTTATGAGAATTATACGGTCAGGGAAATTGCTGAAATGGTTAAAAAGGTTATTGGGAAAAATGTTAACATTACAACTTCGCCCACAGATGATAACCGTTCTTATCATATTTCATCTAAAAAAATAAAAAATGACATCGGGTTTATTCCGAGCCACACTATTGAAAATGCTGTTGAGGATCTGAAGGAAGCTTTTGACAAGGGTCTGGTGCCCGACTCGTTAACAAATGAAAAATATTTCAATGTTAAACTAATGCAAAAAATCAATCTGAAATAATGAAAGTTCCCTATATAAATTTGAGTCTTCAACACCAAGCGATAAAAAATGAGATCCTGGCCGAAATCACAAAATTACTTGACAACGGTCAGTTCATTATCGGTGATGCTTTGGCTCTGTTCGAAAAATCTTTTTCTTTATTATGCGGCGTTAAATACACGCTTGGCGTTGCCAATGGCACCGATGCCCTATGCCTTTCATTAAAGGCTTTGGGTATTGGACCTGGCGATGAAGTAATTACTGCACCGAACTCTTTTTTAGCTTCCGCTTCTTCTATAGCCCTTGCTGGCGCAACCCCTGTGTTTGCTGATGTCAGGGATGATTTTACCATTAATCCTGATGAAATTGTCAAAGCAATTACAAAAAAAACAAAAGCGATCCTTCCGGTTCATCTTACCGGCAGACCAGCAGAAATGAATGCAATTATGGATATAGCGAAGATGTATAGCCTTTTTGTTGTGGAAGATTGTGCTCAGGCTGTTGGTGCCACTTATTACAATAAGAGTGTTGGCTCTTTTGGCGATACCGGATGTTTCAGTCTGCATCCATTAAAGAACCTTTCAGCCTGTGGAGATGGGGGGCTGATCACAACTAACAGTGATACTATATACAATTACCTGAAAAAAGCCAGGAATCATGGATTGAAAAGCAGGGACGAATGTGAATTTTGGAGCCTTAATTCCCGTCTCGATAATATTCAGGCAGCTATTTTAAATGTCAAACTTAAGAAACTATTTGAGTGGATAGAAAGGAGACGACATATTGCTTCTGTTTACAGGGAAAAATTACAGGGTTTAGATATGATAATTCCGCAAGAATCAACAAATATGAATGCTGTATATCACACATTTATCATTCAGACAAAACACCGGGATCAGCTAAAAGATTATCTGTTGCAAAAGGAGATTGACACAAAAATTCATTACCCTATACCTATACATCTTCAGGAATCTGCCTCTTATCTTGGATATAAAAAAGGCGACTTCCCGGTAGCAGAAAAACAAGCCGAAACTATTTTAAGCCTTCCCGTTTTCCCCGAACTTACCGATGAGCAAATTAACTATGTATGTAGTTCCATAATTAATTTCTTTAATAAAGAAAAAAAATAAAACATACAGTTTTAATGGAAATTATAGCTAAGAAATTTTTTGATGCGATTGCAAAGGATTCCGGGTTTATAAAAAAATGGATCATCGCCTGGGATTATCAGTTGAAACGAAAAAAAACGCACAAAAAATATAACGATTCACTGCCTGAAGATTTCTTTAGCTATAATGGGCCTGAAGACCTCATCAGCTGGCTAAACTGGTTTTCTGTTGATTACCCTGATTATTTTCCCCGGGAAATGGTATTTCCACTTCTTGAAAAAAGTAAAATTATTGATAAGTCATTATTGACACAGTTGAACTTGAAATTTGATTATGAACTGTATGAAAAAAGAGTTGGAATAAACAATGTTCATGACTATCTGATTCCTAACCTTTATCCTGTACCTGAAAGAAATAGAATAAAAAATATCCTTGATTTTGGCGCGGGATATGGAAGGCAGGCCAATTTGTGGACCAGCCAGGTGGAAAACCCGGTATTTGTAGGGATGGACGCTATTCCCAAATCATATTGCCTCCAGAATTTGTATTATAGTAACCTGAATCAAAATTTTTTTGAATATTTAGATAATCCGGATAAATTTAAAATCGACCTTGATAAAAAGGGAATTTATCATATTCCTACATGGAGATCCGATTTAATACCTGGCGGTTCTTTTGATCTGGTTATATGTGTTCAAGTGTTGCCGGAGTTAAATTCTAAGTTGATACGGCACATGATAAATGAATTTAAAAGAATTTTAAAACCAGGAGGAATGTTGTACATAAGGGATCATGCTTCCAAATGGAAACCTGCTGGAAAAATCAATTTCGAAAAATATTTAAGAAATAATGGCTTTGTTCTTGAATTTCAGCCACATGTTATAAATGATTTGGATATTTTCGGAATTCCGCGGATATGGAGAAAAAAAGACGAACAGGTAATAAAATCCCAAAAGGCACAGATAAAAGATAAATTTAAGCAATTTTACAGGGATTGTGATGCCAGTTTAAGCGGATTATTAAGTAAAACAATAAAAAAGTTTAAATGAAAGCAATTGTAACAGGGGGATGCGGCTTTATCGGAAGTCACATGGTCGACAGGCTTCTAAACGAAGGATTTGACGTTATTGTTATAGATAATCTCAGCACCGGACGTTTATTAAATTTGGAACATCATAAAAACAACCCAAAGTTGTCTGTACATATTGCAGATATTTCTGATTTCGATAAAATATTAACTTGCTTTGAAAATGTTGAATGGGTTTTTCATCTCGCTGCACTTGCAGACATAGTTCCTTCAATTGAAAAACCGTTGCAGTATCACAAATCAAATGTTGACGGGACCATAAGCGTTTTGGAGTGCTGCAGAAAATCAAATGTAAAACGTGTAATTTATGCAGCATCATCGTCGTGTTATGGAATACCCGATGTTTATCCTACCCCGGAAACGGCTGATATACGTCCACAATACCCTTATGCAGTCACTAAATTTCTGGGAGAGAAATATTGTATGTACTGGCAGCAAATTTACGGTTTGCCTGTAACATCCATGCGTTTTTTTAATGTATACGGTCCGCGTTCCCGCACAAGCGGTACATATGGCGCAGTATTTGGCGTTTTTTTATCACAAAAACTCAACAACAAGCCATATACAGTCGTGGGTAGTGGTAAGCAAACAAGAGATTTTACCTATGTTACTGATATTGTAAATGCGTGTTTTATGGCTGCCGGTAATAATAATGCCATAGGAAAAATAATGAATGTGGGAAGTGATAATACTTATAGCGTAAATCGTCTGGTGGAATTACTTGGCGGAGAAGTTATTTATATTCCAAAACGTCCCGGGGAACCTGATTGTACATTTGCTGATATATCCAGAATCAAAGAGGTGCTTCAATGGAGACCACTTATTTCCTTTGAACAGGGTGTAAATAATATGCTTGAAAATATTGAATACTGGCGTGAAGCACCATTATGGGACCCTGAATCCATAGCTGAAGCCACCAAAAGCTGGTTTAAATATTTAGGGAATGATGATAAAAAAAATTTTTAAGGATTATGACTAATTCAAAAATATTAAGTCTCGAAGAACTTGCAAAAACTATTGTTGAGTTAAAAAATCAGGGAAAAACTGTTGCTCATTGTCATGGATGTTTTGACTTGTTGCATCTTGGGCATATCAAACATTTCGAAGCGACAAAAAAGGCGGCTGATATTGTAATTGTCACTATCACTCCTGACCGTTTTGTAAATAAAGGCCCTGGCAGGCCTGTGTTTAATGAGATTCTTCGTATGGAAGCAATAGCTGCACTTCAAGCAGTTGATTACGTGGCTCTTAATAAATGGGATACAGCAATTGAAACTATAAAACTATTGAAGCCGACCTTTTATGTTAAAGGCCAGGATTACAAAGACAGAGAAAAAGATATCACTAAAAATATTTATTTTGAAGAAGATGCTGTAAAATCAGTTGGTGGGCAGATTTATTTTACTGAAGAAATCGTTTTTTCATCTTCATCACTGATAAACGCATATTTTAGTCCACATGATGAAACCGTTCAGGATTATATGCGGGACATGAAAAGCAAATATTCTTCTGAGAAAGTCATTTCGTATATAAACGCTTTAAAAAACATCAGGGTACTGGTTATTGGCGACACTATAATTGATGAATATCATTATTGTTTACCACTGGGTAAATCATCCAAATCGCCTACGATTTCGACAGTATTTTTAAGAAGTGAATCTTATGCTGGTGGTGCACTTGCTGTTGCAAATCATATAGAGCAATATGCAGGCAAAGTTAAGCTGATTACGGTGCTTGGCTCACAAAATGACCAGTTAAGTATAATTGAAAGCAAGCTTTCAAAAGGAGTTGAAAGAAAATTCTTTTACAGAAATGACGGTCCCACAAATACAAAAAGAAGGTATCTCGATAAATATTTAAACACAAAACTTTTTGAAGTTACTTTTATGAACGATAAATTCATAGATAGTTCGCTTGAAAATGAAATTATTTCTTACCTGAAAAATAATATTGATAATTATGATATGGTTTTAATTTGTGATTTTGGGCATGGATTCATTTCTCCTGGCTTACAGCAATATATTCAGGGTTCTGGAAAATTTCTGGCGATAAATGCCCAGACAAACAGCAATAATTACGGATTCAATTATATTACAAAATACAGAAATGTTAACTATATTTCCATTGACGAAAAAGAACTCCGACTTCCTTTTGGTGATAATTACGGAGATTTGGAAACACTTATCGGAAAATTAAGCCATATAACAAACTGTAATGAGATTACAATAACATTGGGGCAGTCAGGATCCAGATTTTTTTCCGGCGGAAAATATTATTCTTCACCTGCATTTGCAAATTCAGTAAAAGATTCGGTTGGCGCGGGAGATGCCGTATTATCAATTACATCACTTCTGGTATATGCAAAAACTCCTACTGATTTAATACCCTTTATTGGAAATTGCATGGGTACGATTGCTGTTAACATTATTGGGAATGAACACCCTGTTTATAAAAAAGACCTGACAAAGTTTATTAATCATTTTATGAAATAAAAAAATGAAAATAGAAAAATTTATTGAGAGATATTATTCTGAATTTAAGAAAGCGTTTGAGCAGATTGAGACTACTGATAAATCTGGTAGAAACATTAAATTCAATAGTGGAATAAGCCTGTCAGTTAAGATGTTATCTGATATTCAAAAAAATAATCGAAGGGTATATCTTATCGGAAACGGAGGCAGTGCGGCAATTGCCAGCCATACGGCCATTGATTTATTAAAAAACGGAAATATCCCAGCTACAGCTTTTAACGATGCTTCACTTCTTACTTGTTTATCCAATGATATCGGATATGAAAATGTTTTTTCCAAACCTATTGAAATGCTTGCCAGAAAAGGTGATTTGGTTGTTTGTATAAGCAGTTCGGGGAACTCTGAAAATATACTTAAGGCAGCACAAACTGCAAAGACAAAAGGTTGTGTAATAATTACCTTGTCGGGGTTCGTCCCTGAAAATAAATTAAGAGAGCTTGGAAATATCAACTTTTTTGTGCCCAATTTTTCATATGGCTTCCTTGAAGTAATTCATCAGTTTATACTTCATTGCATCCTTGATGCAAAAATGTATTGTATAGACCGCAGGGATATATTTAATAAAAACCTAGAAATGCCTTAGATTGTTATTCTAAAACACTATTAGTTGAAATCACGGTTCAATATCTATCCCTAATCCACAATGCTAAATTAATTTTGCCTACTATGAAATTGCTTCCGTTATTTTTCTTCTTTATTGGTTTTGACAGGGTTGTTTTTTTTTCTGAGAAATATCATAAAAAGGCTTCCTGCGAGAAATAAAACAAGTAAAGCTGATCCGGCAAAAGATATCTTTTCACCAATATAAAATGATTTCGGTTCAAACCTGAATTCAATTTTATGGTCACCCGCAGGTACAACCATGGCCCTCAGTAAATAATTGGCACGAAAATACGGAGCTTTTTCCCCATCAATATATGCATTCCAGCCCTTGTCGTAATATATTTCTGAAAAAACAGCAAGTTGTGCTGATTTGAGACTTTTTGCTTCATATGTTAATGTGTCGGGATGATATTTTATTAATTTGATTTCGGATATAGGATTTATTTCTCCATTAAAATGAGCAGTATTTTCTTCAAAACTTTTGTCAACAACAGCGGTTGTGGCAGGAATGAAATGGTCAAGGGCCTTGATTTCTTCATCTGGATTTTCAACCCATTTTATTTCTTTAACAAACCATGCATTGCCCAGTGCAGCTGGATTACGTAAGGGCCGGGCATTAGGGCTGTAAATATAATATTTCGTATTGAGCATATTTAAAGATGTAAGCCCATACAAAGTTGCTATTAAAACCGAATCCGTAACATTATCTGACTGTAGCGTTTTTATTAATCTATCGTGCTCTCTGACTATTCTGTGTTCTATTAAATCCTGATATCGTTTTAGTTTGGCTGCATGATAACCGCCTATTGATTTATGAAAATAAGACGTTGAGGCATCCGTAGTGAAATTACCAACGGTAAGATTTAATACCCGGAAGTTTAATGTACTATCCTGTAAAATAAAATTATCAGCAGTTGAAGTTATAAAAGGATTTTCAACTTTTTTAGGGGTTTCAAAGTTTTTATCATTTAAATATTTCCTGTCAACCGGAACCATATCAATCATTATCAAAATAGCAATTGCCACGTACAACACATATTTGCTTATTTTCTTCATTGAACTGTATGTCCACAATACACCGGCTCCAATTAAAATAAACAAAAGTGAACGTAAGCAAGACATTTTAAAGATAGATACTCTTGCTGTTTCTAAATTACTTATGAATCCGTCAATAAGGTTACTGTCTGCGCCTTTTTTTATAAGCTCATTGAATTGGGTTGCTTCTGTGTTCTTTATAAAATTGAAAAAAGTAGTTGGGAGTAAAACAAATAACAATGTTAATCCTGCTGTAAGTCCAAGTGAGATAAAGAAAAATAATTTTTTTTCTTTTATTATTTTCGGATTCTCTGCTATTTCTTTTAAAGCGAGTATGGCCAGTAAAGGAATGGTGACTTCAACAACTACAAGTATGGAAGATACTGCCCTGAATTTGCTGTAGAAGGGGATATAATCAATAAAAAAATTTGTCAGAAAATTAAAATTGTGTCCCCAGGAAAGTAATATGGCTAAAATAGTCGTTGTCAAAAAAGCCCATTTTAACCTGCCTTTTACTATAAAAAGTCCTAATATAAAAAGAAAACAAACAAAAGCTCCAACATAAACAGGTCCTGCTGTGAAAGGCAGATTACCCCAATAATGATTTTGTTGTGCTACATCTTTTCGAAATTTTCTGTCCACATTATCCAGTGCAGATTTAGTTTCATTTAACGCGCCATCAGCTCCTCCTTTAACATTCGGTATCATCAATGTAAAAGTTTCTCCAATTCCATAACTCCATTGGGTTATATAATCCCTGTCAAGCCCTGTTGATTTGTTATGCAGTTCCGAAGTAAGAACAGGTTTGCCTCGTATGGTGTCTTTCATATATTCATAGGAAGTCCATAATTGACTTATATTGGGTAAAACGGCAAGAATGAAAGCAATGATTATTACTGCAAGCGCTTTGACAAAATGAA
The DNA here is from genome assembly GCA_023228145.1 of Bacteroidales bacterium. Classification (NCBI taxonomy): domain Bacteria; kingdom Pseudomonadati; phylum Bacteroidota; class Bacteroidia; order Bacteroidales; species Bacteroidales bacterium. The sequence goes on from JALOBU010000001.1 coordinate 127,754, forward strand.
GGTATTGTTTTTTTAAGATATTATATATAATCTCAGCCAGTATAACAAATCCAAATAAAATCATGAAATAATATGTCATCTGGATGTGATTTACAAATATCTGAATGGAAAGGAAAATAGCCATTAATGCCCCTCCCAATAGATAACGGCCTCTGAAAGCAAGAATGGCCCCGGAGAGTATTGCAGGCATGCAAGCAACAGCCATTGTTTTTGTATTGTGTCCGGCCCCTATAGCAAGGAAAAAATATGTTGAAAACCCAAAGGCAATGGCACCAACCATCGACAGCCAGGGATCTGCTTTAAGAGAAATTAGCAATATAAAAAAACCAAGCAATAGAATAAATAGTATTGCAGCAGGCATTGGCAACCATAAATAAAAAAGCTTGCTGAAAAATCTCGAAATGTTGTTTTTGTAAATTACAGATATCTGGTATGCAGGCATTCCTCCAAATAAGGAATTTGTCCATAAAATATTATCACCCTTTTCCCTGTAATCAACAATTTCTTTTGATACTCCACGGAAGTTAACACCATCACTTTGTTGTATTTTTTTCCCTTGTAAAACAGGACTGAAATAAACTAAAGATATTACAACAAAAACAATAACAGCAATTACATAAGGAATAATTTTTTTTAAATCAAAATTTTTCATAAGAGCTTTTTATTTGTCATTTATTTCTTCATAATTAACATATTCTCCGGGAGCTGATTTGTTATTTTTAATATCAGGTACATAATCAACATTAACAAATCCATCTGGTTTTTTTTCAGGTTTTTGCTGTTGTTGATATTTTTTTGTCAATCTGTTCAGGTATCTTTTAATTACCAAAGGAACAACATAAATCAATAAAAACCATGAAATTATAACTATAAAAATTAACCAGAAAAAAAAACTCATTTCACCTATTATTAAAAAAAAGGAGACAATATCAATTATCTCCTCAAAATTAAATGATTTTAATTAAATCAATATTGATTGCTGAAAAAATATCTATTTATGGGTTTTCTCGTCAGAAACTGTAAGTTTCTTCCTGCCTTGAGCTCTTCTGTTTGCAAGTGTCCTGCGGCCGTTGGCTGTTTCCATCTTGCTGCGGAATCCGTGCTTGTTTTTTCTTTTACGCTGCGACGGCTGAAATGTTCTTTTCATTATTGATGAAATTTATAAGGAATGCAAAAGTAAATATTTTTTAATTAACAGCAAGTACTTTATGATTATTTTTACTTAAAGTTTAATTTTGGTGAAATTTTGATACAATTATGAATGATTGTAATGTAGTAAAAAACCAAACACAATGTAATTGCTCTTATCCTTGCTCCAAAAAAGGTGTTTGCTGTGAATGTGTTGAATATCACCGTAATAATAATGAACTTCCAGCGTGTTACTTTAATGCAAAATATGAAGCTACTTATGACAGGTCCGTCAGGAGTTATTTAAAAATGCTTCGGGAAAAATAAAATCTATGGATTCTTAGTCCTAATGATTGATTGCCATAGGAGTTCTGCTGTTTTATCCCATGAGAAATAATTCTTTCTGAGACTTGCTTTTTCAATAAGATTGGTACTTAAATCTTTGTCTTCAGCAATTTGACACATTGCCTTGCTTATAGAGTCCGGGTTAAATGGATCAATAAGTAAGGCAGCATCGCCTGCCACCTCAGGCATAGAAGTTACATTAGAAGTGATTACAGGAACATTGCATTGGAATGCTTCCAGGATAGGAATACCGAAGCCTTCGAAAATGGAAACGTAAGTTAAAGCCAACGAAGAAGCAAGAACCCTAAATAATTCAGCAGTTTCAAGCCTTCCGGTAAAAATAATATCCTCTTTATATTGTAGTCTGCTAAATGTTTTTTCTATTTCTGGAGTCCACCATTTTCGGGCTCCAACAATCAATAATTTTATTTCTTTATTACTTTTTTTTCGGAAAATATCATAAGCAATAAAAAGGTTTCTCAGGTTTTTTCTGGGCAATAATGCCCCAATAAAAATAAAAAAGTCTTTTCCCTTGGTGTACTGCTTTTTAACCAAATATTTTATGTCTTCCCCGACAGGTTGAAAGTAACCATTTGCCCCATTATATACTACGTCAATCTTATCAGAATCAATATGATAATGTTTTTGAATGTCATTCTTGGAAAATTCTGAAACAGTGGCAATACGTCTGGCGTTTTGAGCAAACCTTGGAAAAAAATACCTGTAATAATGTGATGTTAGCCAGGGAAGGTCTTTAGGATAATATTCAAAATTTAAATCATGCATTACAATTAAAGATGGAATTGCTGGCTTCAGCATGCAAAAACCATCGGGAGATAAGAAAATATCAGCTTTTATTTTTCTGAGAGTTTTTTTTACGGAATATTCAAACCATAAATAATACAAAAACGGGTGCCTGGCTTGGGGGCCAACGACAACAGGTATTATATTTTCTGAAAATATAAATTGTTTATCGAAAGACCTGTCAAAAATAAAATAAAAGGTATGTTCTTGATGTTTTTGAGTTATTCTTTTTAAGGTTTCGTAAGTAAACCAGCCTATACCCTCTAATTTCCCGGGTAATAATAAGCGTGTATTAACAGCAATATTCACAAAAACAGTACTTAATTGTCGATATTGTATTCTTTGATTTTCCGGTATAGTGTTCTTTCAGAAATTCCAAGTTCACGTGCGGCATTTTTACGTTTGCCACGATGTTTGTCCAAAGCTTTTTTTATAAGGTCGACTTCGCGGTCCTGAATAGAAAGAGACTCTTCATAAATCTCAGGGCTCTGAATAGGTTCTGCGATATAGGTTTCAGGAGTATTGATTTTTAATGAGGAATTTTTATTTTCAATAGGTATATAATCGTGTTCTAAGTCTTTCAGAAACTGATTTTTTAAGTCCTGCATTTTTACCGGGATATTATCTTCTTTCATAATCTCTGCAACAAGTTGTTTAAGCTCCGTAATGTCTTTACGCATCTCGAATAGCACACGATATAAAATATCTCTTTCGGAAATTTCCATTTTATCGCCCTGAGTTTTCATTAAAACTGGAAGTTTACTTGAACTAACCTGTGGTAAATATCTTGTAAGGGTTTCAATATCTATTTTTCGCTGTTTTTCAATAATAGAGATTTGCTCGGCAATATTTTTAAGTTGCCTTATATTTCCGGGCCAGCGATAATTAAGCATCAGTTCTTGAGCGTTTTCTTCGATGGTTACAGACGGCATTTTGTATTTTTCAGCAAAATCAGCAGCAAATTTCCGGAAAAGCAATAAAATATCATCTTTTCTTTCACGTAATGGGGGAATAATAATGGGAACCGAACTTAAACGATAGTATAAATCTTCCCGGAATTTTCCATGATGTATGGCTTCGGAAACATTAACATTCGTGGCAGCAATAACTCTTACATCTGTTTTTAAAACCTTAGATGAGCCTACTTTTATGAATTCTCCTGATTCGAGTACTCTTAGAAGCCTTGCCTGGGTTGATAAAGGCATATCGGCAATTTCGTCAAGGAAAATTGTTCCTCCATTAACAACTTCAAAGTATCCCTTCCTGGCTTCGTGAGCTCCGGTAAATGAACCTTTCTCGTGTCCGAAAAGTTCAGAATCTATGGTACCTTCAGGAATGGCGCCGCAATTAACAGCAATGTAAGGTCCGTGTTTTCTTGAGCTTAACTGGTGTATAATCTGGGGAAATACTTCTTTCCCCGAGCCGCTTTCACCAGTAATCAAGACACTTAAGTCGGTAGGTGCTACCTGACGGGCAACATCTATGGCAAGATTCAATTGGGGTGAATTCCCGATAATCCCAAAACGTTGTTTAATAGATTGTACATCCATAAATCTAAAATAATTTTGTAAAATTACTTTAAATTAATAATTTGGCAAACTTTTGTCATGTTTTTTAAGACATTTTGTCACACATATTCTATCCCGGTTCTTTTAAGAATTTTTTAAATGACATTTTTATCTCTAAATAACTAAATTTGTATGCTTATAATATCAAAGATATTTTTATGACGGGTTTTTTCTTAATGGTAGATTTTAACTCTTCTGATAAAATTCCATTTGAATATCCTCAGACATCAGGAGAATTGATAAATAATTCATTGAAAGTTGACGAATCGTTCCTGAGCCACTATGTTCTGAATAAATTTACAAATGATAAAATTTGGTTTAGTAATGAACGGTATGTTATCGCTATGGATGGTGTAGTTTTTAATTTTAAAGAATTAAAAAACAAATATTCCATATCTGATAATGCAAACCTATTAATATTGCTATTTGAAAAATACGGAATTAGTTTCGTAAATGAACTTCGCGGAGAGTTTTGTGGAGTACTTTACAGTAAAGTGACAAAAACCTGGCATGTTTTTACCAATCATACAGGTTCAAAATGGGTTTATTACTATTACAATCAGAATAATTCATTGTTTATTGCTTCAACACAGGTAAAAAAAATTGTTGACTGCCTGTCTAACAACAATATTCAATATTCACTAGATGAGATTTCGGCATACAGCTTAATCACTTTCGGTTATATGATAAATGATGGGACTTTGATTTCGGAAATTAAAAAAATAAACCCAGGTACTATTTTGGTTGTTAATAAATCCGCCATAAGATCAAAACGATATTACGAACTGGATAATACTCCCAAATATTCCAATATTCCCTCAATTTGTGCCGAATTGCATGAACGTTTTAATTATGCTATCAGTCAGGAGTTTGAAAAGGATGATGAATATAGATATGCCCATTTGGGAACAATATCTGGTGGTTTGGATTCCAAAACGGTTATCTGGTATGCATGCCAGAATAATTATCGCTCGTTATTAATAAATATTTCTGAATCTGGATCTTTAGATGAAACTATTGCCAGAAAAATGGCAAGAGACATGAAGCTTGAACTGGTTTTTTATGCTCTTGACAATGGTGTATACTTATGCAATACAATCGATGATACTTTGAAAATAAGTGATGGAAATATTGTTTATTCTGGTATTGCACAAACATATAATTCTATGAAAAGATTGGATGTTAAGTCTCTAGGTCTATTACATACTGGTCAAATCGGTGATGCTGTATTAGGTAGTTTTTTAAAGACTAAGGCTCATGTTAAACCCTCTATCGAGGGAATAAAAAACTATAGTTATTCAAAAACATTATTGAATAAATTAACACCATATTTACAAAATCATGTAATAAGCAATTTTGAAAATGACGAAATACTAGGTTTTTATACCCGTGCTTTTAATGGAGCTTATGGCGGTTATAGGGCAATTGAAAGATTTACAGACTATTCATCACCCTTTATGCATATTGATTATTTGGATTACGCTCTGCAAATAAGTCCCAATCTTAGATATAAAAGAAAAATATATCTTGAATGGCTAAAACATCATGCAAGTGTGGTATATCATTATCCATGGACATCAAAAGCCGGGTTACCTGCATATTACCCAGATGTTTTCAGCAAAGCAATTAAAGGTATGAAATTAATAAAGTCCAAAATTTTCGGAATATCCCGGACATATTCTATGACACCTTTCGATTATTGGTGGAAAAAAAATGAAACGGTCAGGAATTTTTTTAATGATAAATTTCAATCATCCTTTATGCTTCTTGAAAATCATAAAGAGTTATATCAAGATTGCAGAAATTTGTTTGTTAATGGAAATTTAAATGAAAAAGCCAGCATTTTAACATTGCTCGAAGCAATAAAATATCATTATCTTATTAGGTAAATAACAAATTTTTTTGAGATTTTGTTTGAAGTTAAAAAAGTAATAAAAAAACCGGCAAAAGCCGGTTTTTTTATTCTGGTGTGTTATTTTACATCATTCCACCCATACCACCCATACCGGGATTCATCATAGGGGGTGGTGTATCTTCTTTTATGTCGCTGATAACACATGCAGTAGTTAAAAACATACCTGCAATGGAGGCTGCATTTTCAAGGGCTACACGTGTTACTTTAGTCGGGTCAATAACGCCTGATTTGAAAAGGTTTTCAAATTTTTCAGTATGAGCATTGAACCCGAAATCATCTTTTCCTTCTCTTACTCGCTGCACTATAACAGAACCTTCCAGTCCTGCATTTTCAACAATTTGCCGCAAAGGTTCTTCTAATGACCTTTTAATAATTGCAATGCCAATTTCTTCATCTTCATTATCTCCTTTAAGTTTTTCCAGAGTGTTAATAGTACGGATATATGCAACTCCGCCTCCGGGAACTATACCTTCTTCAACGGCGGCACGGGTTGCATTTAAGGCGTCGTCAAAACGGTCTTTCTTTTCTTTCATTTCCACTTCACTGGCTGCACCAACCTGAATCACAGCTACACCGCCTGATAATTTTGCAAGGCGTTCCTGCAATTTTTCACGGTCATAATCTGATGTAGTATTCTCAATCTGTGTTTTAATTTGTGCTACTCTGGCTTTAATTTGTCCTGGTTCGCCTTTTCCGCTAACAATTGTTGTATTGTCTTTATCAACAACCACTTTTTCTGCTTGTCCGAGATATGATAGTTCAGCATCTTCAAGTTTGTAACCTGTTTCTTCCGAAATAAGTGTTCCACCTGTTAAGATAGCGATATCTTCCAGCATAGCTTTTCTTCTGTCTCCAAAACCCGGAGCTTTAACAGCTGCAATCTTTAATGAGCCACGCAATTTATTAACTACTAAAGTTGCCAAAGCTTCTCCTTCAACTTCTTCAGCAATTATCAAAAGCGGACGACCTGTTTGTACTACTTTTTCAAGGATCGGAAGAAAATCTTTCATTACCGATATTTTCTTGTCATAAATCAATATGTAAGGAGTTTCGAAAACTGTCTCCATTTTGTCTGTGTCGGTAACAAAATAAGGAGAAATATAGCCCCTGTCGAACTGCATACCTTCCACAACCTTAACAGTTGTTTCTGTGCCTTTGGCTTCTTCAATAGTAATAACACCTTCATGCCCGGCTTTAGACATTGCATAAGAAATAGTTACCCCGATTTCATTTTCATTGTTTGAAGAAATGGAGCCAACCTGAGAAATTTCATCTACTGCAACAATTTCATTTATGACTTTAACTTTATCGGTATAGCTTAACTCCTGTTTTTTATCTTTAACTTCTTTAAAGATAACTTCTGCTTTGTCAATAATGTTGTTCTTTTTAATTGCTCTGGACTGGCTTTTAAGTTTGTCAATAATTACAGTTACAGCCTTGTCAATGCCACGTTTGAGATCCATGGGGTTTGCACCAGCTGTAACATTTTTTAAGCCGGTAGTTATAATTGCCTGAGCCAAAACAGTAGCTGTTGTTGTTCCATCTCCGGCAATATCTGCAGTTTTTGAAGCAACTTCTTTTACGAGTTGAGCACCCATGTTTTCAACGGGTTCTTTCAGTTCAATTTCTTTTGCAACGGAGACTCCATCTTTAGTAACCTGAGGTGCCCCATATTTTTTGTCAATAATGACATTGCGCCCTTTGGGTCCAAGAGTGATTTTTACAGCATCTGAAAGAGCATCAACTCCTTTTTTTAACGCCTCACGGGCCTTAATATCAAAAATAATTTCCTTTGCCATTTGTTTAATTTTTTTTTGTTATTATAATTTTATTAAATCACCATATAAATATCATCTTCACGCATTATCAGATATGATTTTCCATCAATAATGACTTCAGTACCTGAATATTTTCCGTAAAGAACTTGGTCACCTGTTTTAAGTGTCATAGGTTCGTCTTTTTTTCCTTTTCCAACAGCTACCACAGTACCTTTCTGAGGTTTTTCTTTTGCTGTGTCAGGTATAATGATTCCACCAGCAGTTTTTTCTTCAGCAGGAGCTGGCTCTATAAGAACCCTGTCTTTTAAGGGCGTTCCTAAATTTTTTGTCATAACTTTTACTTTTTGATTTATAATTAATGAGGATTAGTTTTATATTTCGTTTGCAATAGTCATATTTTATGCCATTCAAGAAAAATTATATTAAATGGACAATTTTTCAGTTTCGATTATATAAAAAACAAAAAATGTCAGAACGGATATGACATTCTGACACTTAATATTTTTAAATTTATTGACTAGTTGTTCCCTGTGGGTGCAGGGGTATAATCAACAGGTTGTTCGTTATTAATCTGCTCTCTGAGTTCGGTATCAATAGTTGCATCTTTGTTGGCTCTAGGTATAACAAAAATTGATACTAAGCTCAACACAACGAGTGCAATAGCAAGGGTCCATGTGGCTTTTTCAAGAAAATCGGCTGTTTTTCTAACACCCATAAACTGATTAGATGATGAAAAATTGGAGGCAAGCCCACCACCTTTTGAATTTTGAACTAAAACAATCAATATTAGCAAAATACAAATTATAAAAATGAGTACAGAAATTACAATATATGCTCCCATGCTGAATATTATTAATGAAGTTATTTACTTAATTTTAATTTAAGATTTTCAATTTGGGCTGCAAAATAACTGCTTTTTTCCGGAACTAACAAATTTAATTTGAGGTAAATTTTTAGTGCTTTTTCGTTTAAGCCTTGTGAAATATAAATTTTTGCCAAAGTTTCACTAACAATATCGTCATGTTCAACACAACTGTTCTCAGCCATATTAACCGAACTAAAAAAGTCTCGCTTTGGCGGTGATATTTTTGGTTGTTCGCGGACAAATTTGTCAATCAGGGCATTTTCTTCCTTTTTATAGGTTGACAGCTGTTTATTATCAGGGCTTTCAACTTCAGCATTGCTTGCTTGATTTTCTATTGGACTGACCTTATCATCTGGGCTATTTTCGGACTCTTTCGAGTTTGAAAATTTTTCAGGTTTATTGTTTGACAATGTTGAATCAACTTCAGGTTGTACTTCATTAATTATTGCTTCTTCAACATTCTGAGTGAAGGGCTGTTCTTTATTATCATCTCTTAATGTTACGGGTTGTATTACTTTTTGATTATATATGAGCCAATAAAGCACGGAACGATCGTTAATATGTGCTGCAGATTTTTTTAATTGTTCCTCAAACTGGATATCATTACTAATGTTCAGGAATGTAGTGTATAATAGATGTGCGGTTTGAAAATAAGGATATTGATTAAGCAGAGATAGCATTTCCTGCTTATTAATCTGGGTTATGTTTTCATGGTTATTGATATAACCAATAAATTCGCTTTTATTCATTTATTAATTACCAATTAACGGCAGTTTTATTAAATACATCATCAACGAGATATTCAATAATTTGTTCTACTATCTCGTTTTCAACGCTGGAAAGGGTTTGAGAGCTGGGATAGTCAGCATATCTCATAAAACTGGCTTCGTAATTTTGTTTTTCATCGTACTTATTAACAAAGCGAATATTAATAGTTATTGATAGACGGTTTAGAGCTGCAGTTTGATCTCCCTGAATAGCCGTTGGCGAAGTATAATAATTTGTTATTTCTCCCGAAAGGTCAAAATCGCCAACGGAATTAACCGGAACCAGGTTTGTTTGGGAGCTAAACCGATTACGCAGGGCCTCTGTTAACTGTTGGCTTAATGTCGGTTTTACAAGGGATGCATTGTTTTTAATATAATGGATGGAAATAGTTTTGATTTCGGGGGGAATGGATGCGCCGGTAAAGGAATAATTTATTTTGCATGATTGTATTGTACAAATCATACTGAATAACAATATAATTATTACTTTTTGCTTCATATCTAATGCAAAAATAATTCTAAAAATGAAACTGTCAAATTAAAAGCTTAAAGTTTCATAAGCGGATTTGAGACTTTCTGATAGAAAATGTAATTGCATCCAAAGTGTACGTTGAAATTTTTTGTGTGATAAGGAATAATAGCTGCAAGAAAATTGTCGGTAGATAAAAATATCTGGAATGGTCCAAATCTAAGGGCTGCTCCAATACCAAAATTAAGCCACTCACGGTTCATATATGAGTATGAAAATGAAAAATCCAGTATGTTCTTGAACAACCTGTTATATGCTATAGTAAACGCAGGTTGAAAAGTCTTTCCATATATTTCTCCTCGGAAAATTACCGCAGCACGGTCTTTTTTTGAAATATTGTAATATCCGCTCAAATAGATTTTTGTTGGAAGCGGACTGGAATATCTTTTATTTTCTTCTTCAATTTTAAATATATTCGCAATGGAGTCCAATAGTTTGTCAATAGCATTTTCCTGTGTTGAATCTTTTCTGAAAAAATCTGCAATGTCAATGCCCTGAAAAGTAAAACTTTTATCACTCATGGAATATCTTCTGGTTTCGGTTTTCCAGAAGATATATCCAAAATCAATAACACTGGCACCTACAGTCCATTTTTCATTAATTTTATATGTGGCACCCAGATCAATGCCGAATCCGGGATTATTAAAGTTAAACAAATAATCTTTGTAATCATCAATAGTCATTGTATCGTTATCAAATAAAGTGTTATATATTTTTTCCGGCGCTGATGTATAAAGATCAAAATCAGAGTTGGCAGTGAGATTATAATATTCTTCATCAACCTCAAGGCTTAGTTTGCTTTTTTTTGTATAAACATTTGACATCCCGAATAAAAGTTTAAACCTTCCCCCTACAGTCCATTTGGAATTCAGGTTGTAAGTGTATCCAAGAGCTAATTCACGATAATGCGTAAGTTCGGCTCCTAATCCGTTAAAGTTGGCTGCAGAACCAATAAATTGTGAATTTCCACGCCATATCATTGAGAGAAGGTCTCTTGGGTAAGTAAACCTGAATCTTAATTTTTCGGTTAAAGACAAACTAACATAATGTACACGTTTAATTTTAAAACCAAAAGAAAGAAGCTCAATTTGCTGGTTTAATATTAGATGATTTTTTTTAGCAAGGCCATCCACAACATCTTCAAAGTCAAAGTATAATGAATCATCTGATTTGCGCTGGTGAATCAGGTCATCATACTTAAATCCGCTATTTGAAATACTGGTATAATTTGAAGACAATACAGGTAAAAATACAATAGGGAGACAGCCAATATGTATTTTATAAAGCGGCATCTGCCCCGGGTTATCATAGTATGCCTGAGGTAAAGTGCTCATAGTATAACTGGTCATGCCATCCTGGGCTAGAACAAAATTATTAGTTATGACAAGGGTGGCTGCTATTGCAAAAAATATTTTTATTCTTTTCATGTTCAATGGAGTTTTAATAAGTTACATGTAACTTCGCTCTGACACCTACTTGGACTAAAAGATTATAGTCTGAGTAAATGTTTACAATCTGAGTTGAGCTTTGTGAGGATAACATTTGAGCATGGACAAGAGCTTTTTTTGTTTGTTTGAGATTAGAAATGCGTTGTTTTTCGAAGGTTGTTTCCGTATATTTATGAACGGACTGTGTAACCATATATGGAGGGGAAGAACTGCAAGGTGCAGGGGCAACTATTTGTTGAGCAGGTGTTAGTAATGAATCAAGTTTCTGGTTGTTTTCGTCCAGAAAATATACTTGCATGATAGCTTCAACAGGAAAGCCGTTAGTTGTGTTAATGCGGAAATGTAAATATTCTGCCACACCTAAATCTTCCCCTAATTCAAAATCGAGGGTGTCCTGAATGATAAAATTCCATGTTTTTCCTGCCAGAGGTAGTTCCACCTGAGCATCAATATCAAACTGGCTGTCAAAATTGGCAAAATTATCTGATGTTCCTCCGGTTGGATTTGAAACCCCAGCGATATCTGCAACAAACCATTTTGGGGATATTAAGACCCCATTCCAAACATTACTGTTTGTTTTGTCGAGTTGCAGTTCTGTTGTAACGCTTTGGCCAATTTGAGATATTGACGGGTAATTAATATCCCAGGAAGAAGGTACACCGCTAATTAATACGTCTGGCTGCATATCATTCCCCTCGGTAGCCTTAAGATTGGTAATATTAAATCGGACAGGCATCCCGAAAGAATTAGTGGCTATGAAGTTGATTTTTGGGTCTTCAAAATCTATAAACCCATGAATATTGTTCTTAAAAAGTCTTATTTCAATAGAGTCACCTGGGAAATTAAAGTACATTTTTTTAAAATCTCCTTCAATTTTTTGCAAAACAATATCGCTGAATGATTCATTAAGGCTTAAATTGTAAGGAGAGTTGTTTGAATTGCCGTTCCCGTGAACAGTGATTGTATATATGATATCCAAAACATTTTTATTAAGTCCGGTGTTGTCGAATGTAAGTTTATAGCCCGAAATATCAAAGAATTGATTGATATTGGAATTATAAACATAATTTATATTTTGGTTAAAAGGAATGCCTCCAAGTGTTGCATTGGGAATTGAAATGTTGATGGTGGCATCATGGTTTAAATCCGCAGAAAAAACAGAAAAATTAAATAGTCCGGTTTTGAGTGTCATTTCGTCAATGATTACACTATCGGGTATGACCATAAATGAATAATTTACCTGATGTGGTGTGGCCTGCAGATCTGTCCCGTAAGGAAGTGCTCCTGTTACACTGAATTGTATATTGGTGTTTAAATTTTGTACCGGGAAAAATATCAGTTCAGCTGCAGTTCTGGAGTAAACTTTTTTGGAGTATATCAGGGTTTGAAAGTGAGTATTGTCTGTAACAAGATTATTATAGTCATGGTCATTTATAATATCTGCCAGAGTTAAATTGGAATATATGGCAGAGACAGCTACGTCAGGATTCCATTCTCCGTCTGTATCGAGCATGTCAAAGTCAAACTTGTCTCTATAGCATGAAAAAAATGAAAATACAAGCAGTAAAAATAAAATCGTTTTTGCTGCCGGAAATCGTTTGAAATTTTTCATAATTGATAGTATTTAATATTTAGCAAATATACGATAAATAAAAGAAAAAGTAAATAGGGCATTATGATTGTTATAAATACAATTAGTTTAAAATAAAATTCATCATTTTACTACTATCTGATACTAAAATATTATATAAGTTATGTCCGTAAAACATGCTTATTTCAAACTCTCTGCCGATAGTAGGACTTCCCGTGAGTGTTTTAGAGATTTTGTTGTTAAACAAAACAATAGATGCGCTGGCAGAATCCGGAAAAACAATATAATACTTGTGCTTTCCTATTTTTAATAATCTGGGTTTTGAACAAGGGATTTGTGTCATTGAAGCTTCATGGATTTTTCTTTTAGCATGGTTATAAACAACAACTTGATTATTATCAAAGAAGATAAAATCATTTTTTGTATCAAGGTTAAAGTCCCCGAAAACAAAATAATGATTTTCAGAAAAATTTTTTGTTGAAACAACTTCGATGGAACCATTTTCTGAAACAAATATCATTTTCCCTTTTCTATCGGTAGTCATTAGGTATTGTTTATTATTATCAGAAACAAGATAAAAGATGCTATTTTTGGCTTTAATAAAGGGCTTGCTGCTTTTAATAAGTAACTTCCCCCTGCGGTCAATAAAATAGACCTTTCCGTTTACATCAGTAGCAATCAGGGCATCTTTTTTCTTTAATCTAAAATATTCTACAGGGGTATTTAATCTGGCATTTGTTCTAAAATTATGCCATCCGGGAGTTGGTTTCCCGTTAAAAGTGAAGTTGTAAATTATTTGATTTTCGCAGGGGATAATTATTCTATAGTCACCATTATTGCTATAATCAACAATAGTGATTGCAGTACTTGCGGGATTAGGAAGCTTTACCGGGCTGATATTATGTTTATTTCCTTTTGTGTCAAAAATATAGATGTGGTTTTTTGTATTAAATATCAGATAACAGTTTTTGTTTTTGTGAGAAAATGCTGAAAATACCGTGCTTAGTGGTGCACCGTTGATATGTTTTTTCCATAGTAACTGCCCGTTTCGATTCAGCACATACATATTATTTAAAGCATCAAAGAATACAATTTTTTTGGTACTATCAGTAAAATCATCTATTACTGAAGCTTTTCCAGAGATAATTGTATCAGCAGAAAACTCCCATACAGAGGGACTATCTTCAAGATATGCAGCATTGTGCTTGAGATAAGCATTAAAATAAAATTTGCTTTTTTGATTAGTTGTCTGAAAAGCAATTGCCTGAATGTTTTTTAATGATTTTTCGTTTTTCAACAATTCCTGTTTTAATTTATCATTGAATATAGGTACAAGCAGCTGAAAACTTTTATGAATATTTGCATAGAAACAAAAATTGGCTTCTTCTGCTACATTATCAGCAAAATCAAGGTAGTTATGGTTTTTATTCAGAGTTTTTCCCGACAAAAAGCCAGAAATAAATAACTCCAAAGAAAGAGGCGATTGTCCAAATACAACATAATCGTTTATGGTAGTGAAATACGAAGAATCAAGCCTTGAAAAAACATCTCCGAAGCAGGCACTAAGCAGTTGATAAGGGATGAGTTTTCTTATAGCAAAAGAGTCGCGATGGGCCAGAAAAGCTTCTTCAGGGACCGTGGAAAGTTCTTCTTCCAATAAAGTTTTAAAAGTTGCAATGTCTTTTGCTTTTATAATAGCATAATAATGATAAGGGTTATCAACATTTGGGTTCTCAGTTACAATTAAAGCAAATTCATTACCAAGATGTTCGATAAACTTTTTGTGGATATCAATTTCATAGTTGTATAAAAATCTCTCATACATTTCATCAAATGATTTGCCATGAAATTTTTGTTTCATAAATGAATTATAGTCCTTGATATATTGAAGAGGTTTGTGAATGCCCCAATAGTACATTAATGCCGTATTGTATGGGCAAATACTTGTAAGTTGATTTTGCTGTGGAGATTGCGAACCAAATACTTTTTTCAGAAATTGCCCGGTATCACCTGAAATAAGATAACCCGCAATAATAAGTTCGTCATTTTTTAATGTCAAATCGAAGGCACCCATCTCTCCCGAAATGGAAATTAGTTTTATTTGCTTGTTAATATTTTTGTTAAAATAACTTGACAGCAGTTTATCAAAATATTGATTTCTAATAAAAAAGTTTGCATCAACTTTTTTCCCTGCAAAAGCATGAAGCTGTGTAAAAAGCGGATCGCTATCAAAGCATATTTTTGTTAGCAATGCGCTTAAAGAGTTTTCAATAACACCTGTGCTTTCGGAGATAATAAAAATTCCTTTTGATACGGTATAAGAGCATATAAATTTTTTATGACTGTATATTTGAAAAATTTCATTATCAAGAAATTTATAGGATGTTATGGTTTTCCCTGATGAAAAATTTTTACGGATAAACTTATCAATAATATTTTCACGATGTGGTCCTAAAAGATTTATGGTGAAAAGCAGGCTGTATTTATTTCTGTCGGGAACCCATGCAATATACAAGTAATTTGTTTTTAGTGTTTCCAGTAATTCTTCATTTTCTTTTATTATAGAATCAATATTCCTTATTTTATTATCTAATTCCCTGAAAAAATCAAGTCCCTGCAGTTCTTGCCATATAAGGTTTTTTGTTTTCATTTTTTCATACAAACCGTGTACATTTTTTACTTCCAGAAGACAGACAGCGCTTTCAGGAACGGCTTTTAAGGCAGGAATGATGGGGTCTTTAAGTTTTTTGATAAATAAAAAAACGGGAATACATAATGCGATTCCAACGATGGTAAGCAAGCTAATTATTAAATATTTTTTACGCTTTGATGTTTTTGTAGGATATCTCATTTGTATGGCAACAGGAAATTTTAAAAAATAATTCGTAATTGTTCATTCAGGTTGTATGTTCTGCGGTGGTAAGGTGTAATACCGTGCAGGTTAATAGCATTCTTATGTTCTCTTGTGGGGTAACCTTTGTTTTGTTCCCAATTGTAAATCGGAAACTCTTTGTGAATTTTTATCATAAATTCATCCCGATGAGTTTTTGCCAGCACCGAAGCCGCAGCTATTGACATGTATTTGCCATCACCTTTAATAATACAATTATGCGGGATGTTTTTGTAATCATCAAAATAATTACCGTCAACGAGTATCAATTTAGGGGTCATTGTGAGTTTATCCAGTGCCATGTGCATCGCTTTTACTGATGCTTTTAAAATGTTTATTTTGTCAATGATTGTATTGTCAACTCTCGCGACAGCCCATGCCAGGGCAATATTCTCGATTTCGATGCGCAGTTCATTGCGTTGTTTTTCGCTTAACAATTTTGAGTCGTTCAGGATGTTGTTTTTGTATTTTCGGGGAAGTATAACTGCGGCAGCAAATACTGGACCTGCCAGCGCCCCACGCCCGGCTTCATCACAGCCGGCTTCCATAATATTTCTTTTAAAAAAAAGCTTTAACATATTTTTAGTTTTAAACTTTTTTCAGTGCAAGAAATTTGTTGAAAAGTATTAATCCAATGATGGTAGCGACACCTATCAGACTGAAAATAAACCATAGTGTGGAAGGATTTTTAAGTGTATCAACAAAATAAACATAAAGGTTAGCTCCCAGCACTCCACCGATACCGCTGCCAATAACACCATACAGGAAAGAATAACCCAGATATAAGGCTTTTTTGTCGGCTGGAGCAATAAGTCCAACATAGGAAATAAATTTTGGATGGGCAGTCATTTCTCCGATTGAGAAAATAAACATTCCTGCAATGAATACCCAGGCATTTGACGACAGCCCAAGGATTGCCATTCCTATAGTTCCCAGAAAAATGCCTGTTATCATGGTTGGAAGGGCTTTGGTATGTTTAACAATACTTGAAATAAATATCTGTAAAAGTATAATAGTTCCCGCATTTATAACGGTTACATGCTCGGCTTCAAATTTCCATTGGGGGTTTTCAGTAAAAACAGCAAGAATTGAATTGACGAAATTATTGACAGGCGTCATATCCATGTATTCGCTCAGGTACCATAAAATGGTATCGAACATTTGAAAATACAATATCCAGAAGCCGGAGTAAATTACTATCATAATTATAAATCGGTAATCCTTAATTACAAGAAGCGCTTCTTTTAAAATGGTCTTAAGTTTTTTTGCATTAGCTGGTTTGGCTGGTTCTTTATATACAAACAGATTAAGAAGCATTAAAGAGCCGGTAATTACAGAAGCCATTATAAAAATATACGACCATGAGAATTGCTTCAAATAAGGAACCAATATAAGAGGAAAAATAAAAGCTCCCAAATTTATAGACCAGTAAAAAATACCAAACCCGAGTGAGGAATTCTTTTCGTCTGTTGAACGGGCGATAGTACCTGAAATAATAGGCTTAAAGAAACCGGCGCCGGTAACCATCAGCAACAGGCTTGCAAAAACAAGCGGATATTCGGTAAACTGACTAGTTAAAAAATATCCTGAACTCATTACTATAAAGGCAAATATCAGTGTTTTCCTATAGCCATAACGATCGGCAATAGCGCCTGAAATAATAGGAAGCAAATAAAGCAAAGGGGTTATGGTGCTTTTAATAACTCCAACGCTTTCTTTTGAAAACCCGAGCCCGCCCTCTTTTGTGCTCATTACAAGATAAACTGATAGTACCGACATTACACCATAGTAAGAACCGCGTTCAAAGAACTCCATGGTAATTACAGTCCAGAAATTACGTGGAAAGCTTCTGAACCCCGATTTTTTTTCAGGCAATTGTTTCATCAGTTAATAACGATATATAATTCTTTCTCAGTTCCACAGAGTTCGCAATAATCTTCTTCATTTTCGCTGGTATATGTAAAACCGCATTTAGGACATACATAGTAGGTTGTCGGCAGGTTTTTTTCCTGTTTTGATTTCAGGGCATCGATAGCATTTTTAAAATATTCCATGTGTTTTAATTCGGACTCCATTGCCCAGCTGAATGATTTCAGTGCATCACCGGCATTGTCATTTTGTGCCTGTTCAATATAAGCCGGATACATACTGAAATCTTCATAATTTTCATCTTTATAGGCGCTTTCAAGGTTCTCCATTGTTGAACCTAAAGTGAATTCTTTTGCTCTTACATCAGCCTGTATACCGAATTGTTTTAACACTATACGGTGATTTTCTGCATGTATGCTTTCTGATTTTGCAGCGGATTTAAAAAGTACAGCAACGCGCGGCATATTTTCTTCAGCGGCTCTTGTGGCAAAAGCTTCATATTTCGCAACACATGTTAACTCTTCTTCCAAAGCTGATTTGAGATAATCAATCGTTTTTCCCGCTTTTGTTGTATCGGCTGTGACATTATTGCCTGAATCCTGTATGGAAACCATATGGTTGTAAACAAGAGATCCCCCCATAAACCCGGTAATGCCAACACTGACAGCGGCAAAGAAAAACAATACAAATACAAACCACTTGAGTACGGAGTGGTCTTTCTTTTTCATAACCATGTAAATTCTGATAAGAGAAGCTGCTATCATAACAAACATAGTTATTTTGGCAAATACCTCGTGTCTTTCTTTAAGTTCTCCTGCCTCTCCCGAAAAATCCCTAGTAAAAAATTCTCCTGTAAAATAACCGCCAATGGCTCCCAGTGTTCCTAATATCATCATGTAAAAACCTACTTTTGACAGGCAGTGCTTTTTATTATTAAAAAACAGGCTAAACAGGTCGGCAATAAAACCAACGATAATTAGAGCAACCGGAAAGTGAACCAGCATTGGGTGAAAATGACTTGTATCAAACATAAAGTAACTATTTTGTGATTAATAAAAACATATCCAACAAATTTATTGAATAATATTCATTTCGGCTATAAGATTTTTGGCCCCGGCATATTTATCAATAATAAAAAGAACATAACGAATATCTACATTGATGGTTCTTTGTAATTCCGGCTCAAAACATATATTTCCGCTCATAGCTTCCCAATTGCCATCGAAAGCCAACCCGACAAGATAACCGTTGGCATCAAGCACTGGGCTGCCGGAATTACCTCCGGTAATATCATTGTTGGTGATAAAATCGGTAATGAGAGTGCCATTTTCGGCATATAAACCAAAATCTTTTTTTTGGTATAACTCTTTGAGTTTTTTTGGCACCACGAATTCCCAGTTTGAGCTGTCTTCTTTTTGAATTACGCCATCAATAGTTGTATAATAATTATAATGAACCGCATCGGCAGGGTAGTAATCCTGAACTTTTCCATAAGTAAGCCGCATGGTCTGATTGGCATCGGGATAAAATTTCTGTTCCGGCAACATTTCCCTAAATCCTGCTATCAGCAAACGCTTTCCCTCTGCAAGTTTATCATTGGATGCAACCCATAATTTTGTTATTTCGTTGTATTTTTCTGCAAAGGAATTCATAAGTAAGAACATGGCGTCTTTTTCAAGTACTTTGACTGTAGGTGATTTTAAGAATCCTAAAACGGATGTATTATCACAGAAAATGGTATTTGCAAAAAGGTCTGTAGTGAGTTTCCCGAAATCTGATTTGTGTATTAAAACAAGTTTAGTAAAATAATCAGGCTGTTGTGCTTTTGGAACGTTCTCATAATACATCTTCAGCATAGCCGCAGTTATTTTCAAATCTGTGGGTTTGTGGTAATCTTTAAACAGCTTTTCAGCAAGAGATTTAAGCTCATTAGTTTTTTGTCTTATCTTTTCATTATTTACAGGTTTTTCTTTCAGAAGTTTCAGAAGGTCATTGAATCTTCTGGAAAATGTCAGCGCTTCACAGCCTGTGATGGCTTCCATGAAATATATTCTTGCCAGGTTTGTTTTTTGTTGTTCCTGATACGCATCACTGATTGTTTGAAGTACGGTTCTGTATTTTTCTTTCCGGTTGTTATCGGCATTCACCCAATCGGAAAACTGTTTTTCCTGTTGTTTCTTTTTTTCGGCTACTTTCAGTCTTTTCAGGGCTTTCATGGTTCCAATGAAATTTTTCCAATAGTTTGAAATGCCTGCGTACTTTGAAGCGTATTTTATTTTTACTTCAGGATCCGCATCCATATCTTCGCGCATGAGTTCGAGTTTTTTTTCGCGGGCTTTAATGCGAGCCGGGTAGGATTGCTGCATATACATATCTATGCCGTATGAAGTCAGGTAACGTTCGGTAGTTCCAGGATATCCAAGGATCATAGTGAAGTCACCGTTTTTAACTCCTTTAACAGATATTGGCAATGAATGTTTAGGTTTTAGTGGAATATTATTTTCGTTGTATGTGGCCGGAGAGCCGTCAGGGGCGGTATAAACCCTGAACAATGAAAAATCACCGGTATGCCTCGGCCACATCCAGTTGTCGGTATCTGCCCCAAACTTACCAATGGATGAAGGTGGTGCGCCTGCCAGGCGAACGTCACTGTATGTTTGGTACACAAAAAGATAATATTCATTGCCTTCAAAAAAACTTCTGACTGTGGCATCATAGCTTGTGCCTTCTTTAGCTTCTTTTTGAATTGTTTCAGCAATTTCCCTTACTTTTTTAGCTCTGTCTTCTTCTTTCATATTTGGCGAAAGGGCTGATAAAATTTTTTGTGTAACATCTTCAATACGAATCAGGAACTGAACTGTAAGTCCGGGAATTGGAAGCTCTTCTCTGAGATTCATTGCCCAGAAACCATGTGTCAGATAATCATGTTCTACGGTACTTTGTGATTGGATGGCTCCATAGCCGCAATGATGGTTGGTAAGTATCAATCCCTGTGATGATATAACTTCGCCTGTGCAACCTCTTCCAAAAAGTATTATAGCATCTTTAATGCTTGAATTGTTTACACTGTAAATTTCCTCAGGAGTGAGTTTTAAGCCCATTTTTTGCATATCCGTATAATTCAACCTGTCAATAAACAAAGGCAACCACATTCCTTCATCGGCTTTTGCATTATTTCCCAGCAACAGGCATCCTGCAAGAAAAAACAACAACTTTTTCATAACTTTGAGATATTTTATTAGTTAGTAAATTTGATTACAAAATAAATAATTTTTAAACAATCCATAATATCATTCGTTTAATGTCTTTTATATAAGGATTGCATGAGAAAGACAATAATAATCTTATTTATCCAATTAATTTCATTGTTGTTGTTATCTTGCCATCGCAACCTTGTTGACCCTTTTATACCCAAAGATAAAAAGTTTAAAACCCAATTCAAGTTCAGCGAAAGGCAAAACCGAACGGTAGAAAAGCACAGAAGTTTTATCAGACAAAAGGGTAAATTCAAAGATTCCTTCAGTTCATCAAAAGGGAACCGCCGTGGCGGCGAATTTGGAAGGGATTCTTTTTCTTCAAAAAAGAAAAAAAAATATAAGGGAGCAAGCTTCAGTCAATCAAAAAGAAGAGTTGTCGGTAATTTATCTCCCCGTGCAAAAAGAGGGAGAGATTCCTTTAGTTTTAAGCCGAAGAAAAAGCTGCAATACCATAGTTACAGCAAGACGAAAAGGCAGGTGGTAAATAAGGGTGGCAAGCGTTATTCAGGCGGGCGGGATTCATTTTCTTTTAAATCCAGAAAGGGAAACAAACAATTTGCGTACAGTAAATCAAAAAGGCGTGTAATCAGCAAAGGAGATAAACATTACCACGGAGGGCGCGATTCATTCAGCTTTAAACTGAAGAAAGGTCAAAAGCAGCACAGTTATGATAAATCAAAGCGCAGAGTTGTGGCGAAAGGAAGTTTTCTTCCAAGGAGTAAGCGCGACAGGGATTCTTTTTCTTTTAAATCCAGAAAGGGAAACAAACAATTCACATACAGTAAATCAAAAAGGCGTGTAATAAGCAAAGGTAGCAAGCATTTTCGCGGAGGGCGCGATTCGTTCAGCTTTAAGTCAAGACATGGGCAAAAACAGCACCGCTTTGACAAATCAAGAAAACGGGTTACAAGCCGTTCAATATTTTCCGGCTACAAGCGCAACAAAGATACATATAGCCGCAAATCAAGCAATATTTCAGGATTCTTTCGCTACAGTAAATCTAAAAAGCGAGTGGTAAGCAAAGGAAGGTTCTTTGCCTCAGGCATGATAAAACGCGACCGCGAAAGCGGTTCTTTCACAGTTAAACGTAAGTCCCAGGGAGGACAGTTTAAGTTTAACCTGAAGAAGCGCAGGGTGACAAAAAAACCTATTGCAGTTAGTGGCATAAAACGCTTGCGCAGTTCAGACAGTTTCAGTGTAAAAGTGAAAAAACGTCCCGGGGCTTTTGGCTACAATCAGAAAAAGAAAAGGGTAACTAAGACATTTAGTCTGGTGAAGCGAAAAGATGTTAATGCCGGCTCTTTCGGACATGGGAGAAGAAAACCAAATTTCTCGGGCCAGTTTAAGTTTGACCCCAAATCAAAGCGGGTGAAAAACCGTGACAATATCTGGTGGGAAATGAACCAGAACTTCAAAAAGAAAAAACACAAAAAGAAACTCTGGGAGTTGGAACTCTTTGACCCGAAAATGAAAAGACGTATGAAACAGTTGGAAAAATAAGATGATAAATGTTTTGTCGTTTCAATTAGGACTATAGCACCTATCTTAATGTTTTAACGCTTACAAGAGAAAAAATAAACATGTTTTTATTTTAAGTAATTTCGTGAGAAATTTTGTAGGATGAAAGTTTCTGGATTTACATTTGTCCGTAATGCAATAAAATATGATTACCCCATTGTGGAAGCCATAACTTCTATACTTCCCCTTTGCGACGAATTTGTTGTAGCTGTGGGTAATTCTGAAGACGATACGCTGAAGCTTATCCAAAGCATTCATTCTTCTAAAATAAAAATTTTAGAAACTGTTTGGGACGATACCTTGCGCGAAGGCGGGCGTGTGCTTGCATTGGAAACCAATAAAGCATTCAAGGCTGTTTCGCCCACCGCAGACTGGTGTTTTTATATTCAGGGTGATGAAGTAGTGCATGAAAAATATCATGTTGTGATAAGAGATGCTATGGAAAAATTTAAAGACGATAAACGTGTGGAAGGCCTGCTTTTTCATTACACTCATTTTTATGGCTCCTATGACTATGTTGGCGACTCGCGCAAATGGTACCGTAACGAAATACGCATAGTACGAAATGATAAAGGTGTTACTTCCTTTCGTGACGCACAGGGTTTTCGTATTCATAACCGCCTCATGAAGGTTAAAGCCATTGATGCATGGATATATCATTATGGCTGGGTAAAACCGCCCGATCTGCAACAGGCCAAGCAGGAGAGCTTTCATAAAATGTGGCACGATGACGAATGGATGAAGAAAAATATCGCTCAGGCAAACCAGTTTGATTACTCCAAGATAGATTCATTGTCACTTTTCAGTAACAGCCATCCCTATGTTATGCAGGAAAGAATTCGAAAAAAAAACTGGACTTTTGATTTTGACCCTACAAAAAAGAATTTCGATTTTAAAACCCGTATCCTTTATTGGATAGAGAAGATGTCGGGGTGGAGGATAGGGGAGTACAAGAACTACAAACTAATAAAATAAGTACAGGAGCACAAGGTTTAAAGTCTCACTATTTTTTTGTAAAAAATTCCTTTACTTGTCTCTGCAATAAGAAAATACAAACCTTTTTTCAAGGGATAAAGGTCAAGTTCATAATATGTATCTGAATCAAAATTCACCATTTTTTTAATTAAGGGCTTTCCTTCCATTGATACTACCTCAAAGGCCTGGCAACTTAATTTTGGTTCAAACAGAATGAACAACTTACCAGGTGAGGGATTTGGATATACTGACATGATGGATTCAGTGTCATTATATAAATTTGTAATAATACCCTGCTGATTGCAATCGGTGTAATCTCCTGTATTGTATCTTTCTTTTGCCGGAATAGTTCCATAGCCGGGTGCGTTTGGTGCGCCTATATCCGGCCATGTCTGAGCCACATTCCAGTATGACGGCTCTGCATCAAGATAATATGACTCGTCGTTTAAAGTGCTTGTGCCTGACGGAACAATAATACCGTTATCGTTATTCCCGTATTGTATATGCCCGCTTCCTGTGATTGTGTAGGCTCCCCATGTAAAAGGAAAAGTGTAACCTGTTCCGGTAATTTCATTGCCAACAAAATTTTGATAATTAGTCATGGATGATGTCATGATAAGTCCATATCTTTCAACACTGTTACGGAAAAAAGTGTTGTAAGGGCCTGATGGGCCCCAGGTTTGGTCAATATAAATGGTTTGTACAATGTTGCCCTCAAACAGATTAGCGAAAGAATAATGTCCATGCAGTGAAATATCACCACAGTAGTCCTGTGGATATTCAAGTTCTCCGTTGCGGTATGGATTGCAGGAGTAATTGTAAGCGAACACATTTCCGTTGGCACCGTGCTTGGTCATCATGGCGTGGCGCAAGTGGTTGAAAATATTGTTGTGAACAAGGCAAAGGCAGGCATGATTATTAAGAGTTACTCCATACCCTTTGGTGCCGCTACCGTCGTAAACAAAAGCATCAAGGAAATAACATCCGCTCACGCTGATATGTGAACTCACCCCTATCATGCAGTGGCTGCCCTGGCTTTTGTTGCTCTCTATGCCACTTATTTCGCAGTTTGTTGCATAATTAAACCCGAAATTATAGCCTGTTCCGCTGGTTGATGCATCCGTACGTTCCACATTCATGCATGAGATTATGGAAGCTTTGCGCGGACTGATTTTTTGTATCTGAAGGTTCAGCGCTGTATCAAAGTCAATATGTAAACCATCAGTAAGGAATAAGGTGTCACCAAAAACAGAGTCAATTTTAATGATTTGCCCAACGGAATAGGTAGCCCATGTTGCCGGTTCTACATCCCACGTACCGTTTTCCTGCCTTATTTCACCATAATTTCCGGAAGAAAAAAGTGCAGGGTTAGTCACAGTAATTTTACGGGAGCCTTTTTGAAACCCTGAAATAATGTTTGTAAATGAATTTGTGGCTGAACCCGAAAAATAAAAACCAATACTGCTATGATTTATTTTACAGAATGTTGAATCTGAACCTGCTCCTTTCAGCCATATAGAATCAGGTATGCTAACCGTAGATGAGAATAAATAAGAACCCGCAGGAATTATTACTATGCCGGGATGTCCTCCGAAAAAAGCAATGGCGCTGTTGAGCGCATCTACATTATTTGTTGAACCGTCGGCTACACCCCCAAAATCAAGTATGCTGACCTCAGGAGTTGTTTCGGGGAAAATATATTGATTTCCGGCTGTTGACCAATTAATGCGGAAGCTTTCCGGAATCACCTGTGATGTCCCATAAAATGCTAAAAGGATTAATATAAATGTAATTTTAAATCTGGCAACACTCATATAAAACAAAAATACAAACTTTTGCTCGATTTATGTTAATTTTGCCGGTAAAATTATGATACTTGTTACCGGAGGTACGGGGTTTCTTGGCGCACATCTTCTGGCTGAGTTATGCAGTAAAGGTGAAAAAATAAGAGTCTTGAAAAGAAACTCTTCGGATTTAACATTTGTGAAGCAGCTTTTTGATTTTAATTCTAATGGTTCGTTTGGGGGAATTGAATGGGTTGACGGAGACATTCTTGATACGGAATCTCTTAAACCAGTTATGAAGGGTGTTTCTCAGGTATATCACTGTGCAGGCCTGGTTAGCTTCTCAAAAAAAGAAAGCAGAAACTTGTTTAAGATAAATGTTAGAGGAACAGCAAATATTGTGAATACTGCTCTGGAAAATGGAGTGAAGAATTTGTGTTATGTAAGTTCTGTCGCCGCGTTGGGAAGCGGAGAATTTATAAACGAAGATACTTTATGGGATACCGGGCGGGATAACTCCCCATATGCTGAAAGCAAACATCAGGCAGAAATGGAAATAATGCGAGCAGAGGCCGAAGGTTTGGATGTTTTAATTGTAAGGCCTTCAGTTATTATCGGACCTTGTCAGCAAAACAACTTAATCAGCAATCTTTCCAGGCTTATTTCCAAAGGGTTTAAATATTACACTCCCGGAAGTAGCGGTTTTGTTGATGTGCGGGATGTTGCGAAAGCTATGATACAACTAATGCAAAGCACCATCAAAAATGAGAGTTTTATCATATCTTCCGAAAATCTCAGTTACAAAGAAATATTTACCATTATTGCCGAACAATTGAATAAACCTGTTCCACATATCCCTGTTGGCAAAACTGTTACAGGTCTTTTATGGAGATTTGTAGCTCTTAAAGATTTTATTACTGGCAAAGATTCCGGGTTTAATAAAACAACTGCAAATTTTGCACACACTATATTGAAATACTCAAATAAAAAACTTTGTGAAACATTATCATTTTCATATATTCCCATCAGAGAATCGATAATAAACTCTGACAAATATTTTAAATTTTATGTAAATACAAAATCATGAGAAGCAAGGCATTTTTTTTTATTATGACAGCAACAGCAATATTTATTTTATCGTGCGGTAACAGTAATGATAAAAATGATGAACAAGAAGACATAATGAAAGAGAACTCTGGCTCAAAGGTTAATGTGCCTGTTTTCAATGAAGACTCTGCTTATATATATGTTAAAGCACAAACAGATTTTGGCCCCAGAGTGCCAAATACACCCGCACACGATAAGTGTGCCCGCTGGCTGGAGCAAAAAATGAAAACATATACAGAACATGTTCAGGTTCAAAAATCCAAAGTTCGAGCTTATAATGGCACATTGTTAAACATGATGAATATTATTGCAACATTTAATCCCGACTCCCCGGCTAGAATATTGCTTTGTGCACACTGGGATTCACGCCCTTATGCCGACTGGGACGAAGACCCGATTAATCATAATACTCCTATTGATGGAGCTAACGACGGTGCCAGCGGTGTCGGAGTGCTTACTGAAGTTGCACGAGTTTTATCACTTAATGATATTAACTTGGGAGTAGATATAATTTTTTTTGATGTTGAAGATTATGGTGAACCGCGGGATGAGCGTAATAACAACACTGATGAAAACTGGGGGCTTGGTTCGCAATACTGGTCCAAAAACCCTCATGAACAAAATTATAAAGCCCTTTACGGCATATTGCTTGACATGGTTGGTGTTGAAAGTGCAACGTTTACAAAAGAAGGCTTTTCGATGGAGTATGCTCCCGATATAGTCAATAAAGTATGGAATGCAGCCTCACGTATTGGTTATGGAAATTTTTTTGTGAATGAGCCCACAAACCCGGTAACCGATGACCATTATTTTATCAACAAAATTACCGGTATCCCAACCATTGATATCATTCATTTTGATAAGAATACTTCTACAGGTTTTTATAAATACTGGCATACGAAAAAAGATAATATTGAGACTATCAACAAAAATACACTGAAAGCAGTAGGTCAGACACTCTTAACTGTACTATATGAAGAAAATGCCGGCTCTCTCACTCAGAAATAGGTTGCAGACATCTCAGATAAAGCTGGATGGTGTTTTCTATTCCAAAATAAAGTGCATCGCAAATAAGTGCATGTCCTATTGAAACTTCAAGCAATCCGGGAATGTTTTCTGCAAAATACCTAAGATTAATCAGGTTCAAATCATGCCCGCCATTAATTCCAAGTTCTATCTGACAAGCTTTTTCTGCGGCTTTAAAATATGGTAAAATGGCTTTTTCTTTGCCCTGGGAAAATTGTTCCGCATAGCTTTCTGTATAAAGTTCTATTCTGTCAGTGCCTGTTTCTGCTGCATGTTCTATCATTTTTTCATCAGGGTCAATAAATATGGAGGTGCGTATGCCTGCTTTTTTAAATAAAGAAACAGTTTCTGTGAGGAATTTAAGATGTTTTTTAGTATCCCATCCAGCATTTGATGTAATTGCATCAGGGGCGTCAGGGACTAATGTAACCTGTGCGGGACGAGTTTCAAGAACAAGCCGGACAAACTTTTCGGTGGGGTTTCCTTCGATATTTAATTCCGTTGTAATTACTTTTTTTAACTCGTACACATCAGTATAACGTATATGACGCTCATCAGGACGGGGATGGACAGTAATACCCTGTGCTCCGAAGCATTCACAGTCAAGCGCCATTTGTATTAAGTTTGGTTTATTTCCGCCCCGGGCATTGCGCAGGGTTGCAATTTTATTTATATTTACACTGAGTTTCGCCATAGTACAATTTTGCAGGCAAAGTTAAAAATTAGTATGTTTGCATAAAATTAAAAATCTTAAAAACCATCATGCTTGCTAAAGATCTGTCAACCGATGCTGTAATCCCTGTATTGACCTCCGATACAGCTTCGTATGCTCTTAAACTGATGGAAGACCAGAAAATAAGCCATCTGCCTATAGTTAATAATTTGGAATTTTTAGGGCTTATTTCTGAAAATGATATTTATGTACAGAACATGCCCGAAGAGGTAATTGGGAATCATAAGCTGTCGCTGAATAATGCTTTTGTTTACCAGCATCAACATATTCTTGAAGTGATTTCTATTGTCACAGAATTAACTTTATCGGTAATCCCCGTTATAGACACTAAAAATCGTTATCTTGGCTCCATTACATTACAGCATTTGTTGGAACAATTTTCACAAACCGCTTCTTTGCAAAATCCCGGAGGCATTATTATTGTTGAAAGAAACCAGAACGACTTTTCTCTCGAAGAAATAGCAAGGATTGTGGAAGCAAACGATGCTAAAATACTAAGCAGCTATGTTAGTTCTTACCGCGATTCCATGAAACTGGAGGTAACACTTAAAATTAATAAAATGAATATACTGCCTATTTTACAAACTTTTGAAAGGTATAATTATATTGTTCTTGCAAGCTTCACCGAATCAGAATATAACAATGATTTACAGGACAGATATGATTCTCTTATGAATTTTCTGAATATATAAAGAAGCTATATGAAAGCAGCACTTTTTGCAATAAATTTCATTGAAGAGCTTGAACCTTATTATATTGAATTACTTGAAAAGTTGAAATATTATAACTTTACTTTATGTATTTATAAACCTTTTTTTGACCAGTTATTAAAGAATGGTATTGTTTCTCAATCCAACGAAGTTTTTAATTCGTTTGAAGATATAAAAAGCAATGTTGATTTTTTTTTCAGTGTAGGGGGGGATGGAACTTTATTAAAGACAATCCCTCTTATCCGTGATTCGGGCATCCCAGTATTGGGCTTTAATACCGGCAGGTTGGGATTCTTGTCTGGCATTTCTAAAGATGAAATAACTGAAGCTATAGAATGTATTATTGAAAAAAAATATACTATAGAAAAAAGAGCATTGATTCGACTTAATAAACCTATAGGTCTTTTTGGTGAAAATAATTTCGGGCTGAATGAAATTACAGTTCACAAAAGAGATTCTTCTTCCATGATAACTATTCAGGCATACATTAATGATGTTTTTTTAAATACATACTGGGCGGATGGGTTGATAATTTCAACACCTACGGGCTCTACTGCATATTCGCTAAGTTGCGGTGGCCCTATTGTTGCTCCGGACTCATCTAATTTTATAATAACACCCATTTCAATTCACAATCTTACAGTTAGGCCTCTGGTTATTCCAGATGATGTTAGAATTAAACTTAAAATTGAAGGAAGAGAAGATAATTATCTGGTAACTCTTGATTCAAACAATATAGTTACCAGTTCTTCAATTGAGCTGGAGATTGTTAAGGAGTATTTTTGTATAAATATTGTCCAGTTGAACAAACATTCATTTTTCTCAACTATAAGGGAAAAACTTATGTGGGGGTGGGATAAAAGAAATTAATATTTTGATTATACATTAATTAATTGTAAATAATTTTTGTACCCTTAATAATTTTTGTATTTTTGTAGTTTAAGTTTATTGACATGAAAAAGATAATAATTTTATTGTTGTTGGCACTAGTGTTAACAGACTTGTCGTTTGCCCAGAAAAGATATAGGTCTCGGTACAGAAACCAAGCATGGAAAAAAGACATGCATAAGATATATCTAGGTCTTGGCGCATCAAATTTTTTTGGGGATTTAGGTGGTGCTAATAAAATAGGCTCCACATCTTTTAGTTTAAGGGATTTTGATATTCAGGCAGTAAGGCCCGCAATACAATTGGGATACTTATACCGTTTTGACCAATATTGGGCCTGGCGCACATCATTTGATTATATATGGTTAAGCGGAAATGACAAATGGACAAATGAATTATTTCGCACTAATAGAAATCTTAATTTTCGAACACCTATTTACGGATTGTCTACCTCGATTGTTTTTTTATATGAAATAAAACAAAAAGGACATCAGTATAATCTTAAAGGTGTGAAAGGGTGGAGAAGCTATACTTATACCCCTTACATTCAGGCAGGCATTGGAGGATTTTATTTTAATTCCAAAGGGAAATACGAAGGCAACTGGTATGAATTAAAACCTTTATCTACAGAAGGTGAAGGAATTGTTTCCACAAGAAAAAAATATTCTTCTGTACAGTTTACTATTCCTTTGGGGATTGGAATACGTGTAAAAATTGATCAACAATGGGAGATAGGTTTAGAATATAGCCAATGGATTACTTTTACAGATTATATTGATGATGTTAGTACAACATATTTTGATCCTGTTGCGTTAGAAGAGTATAAAGGACAAGATGCCGTGAACCTTGCGAATCCTTCGCCAACGGCTCTGATAAGCGATCCTTCGAACCCGGGTTACAGTCCGCTGTACAGAAGCACATTGCCTGGACAGCAAAGGGGAGACCCGAGAGACCACGATCATTTTATGGGATTGTTCCTTACAGTATATTATTCTTTTAACGAAAAATATGTGCCAAAACTCAGGTGGTAAACGATAGGTAAACAATATATGAAAAAGGTCTTTTTGGTGGGGATATTGTTTCTGGTTTTAAGAAGTGTTATTATTGCTCAGGATTTTTACCGCTCAGAACTTGGAGTATTTATTGGCACATCCTATTATCTCGGAGATTTAAACCCTTCTAAACATTTTCTTCAAAGCAAGTTAGCCTACGGAATTGTGTATCGTTATAATATAACTCCGCGTTGGGCATTAAAAGTGAATGCTTTTTTAGGAAAACTTGAGGGTGATGATGCGGTATCAAAAGCTAACGAAGACAGAAATTTAAGGTTTCGTTCTCATATATTTGATTTTTCCACTCAAATTGAATTTAATTTTCTACCCTATATTACCGGCGATAAGCAACGCCTAATATCCCCCTATATTTTTGTGGGAGCTTCTCTTTTCAACTTTAACCCTAAAGCAGAACTTGATGAAAAATTATACTCACTTCAGGCACTTGGCACTGAAGGACAAGGAACAACCATCCCTGATACTAAAAAACCATATGCTCTTACCGCTTTTGCCATCCCTTTTGGTATTGGTGTTAAAGTCTCTCCTCACAGAATTTTAAGCATTGGCTTGGAATGGGGTATTAGAAAAACTTTTTCGGATTATATTGACGATGTGAGCACAATATATGTTGACTCTACAATTCTTGCTGCAGAAAACACACTAGCAGCAGCCCAATTAGCCGACAGGTCTTTAACCAATAGAGGGCAACATGCAGGAATGGAAAGAGGAAACCCCAAAACAAAAGACTGGTACGTTTTTACCGGTCTTACAGTTTCTTTCCGTATCAAAGGCAAGCATGACCTCTGTGCTGCTTACAAACAACATCCCAAAATAAAATTTAAATATAAGGACTAATTTGCTCTGTTTTAACGACCTTCCATGAAAGAAAAAATTATTCCTGATAAATTGCCTCAGCATATTGCCATCATTATGGATGGCAATGGACGTTGGGCAAAAAAAAGAGGGGCTATACGAACTTTTGGACATGAAAATGGAGTTGTTGCTGTTAGAGAAACTGTTGAGGTTGCTGCAGAACTGGGAATCAAATACCTGACACTTTATGCTTTCTCCACAGAAAACTGGAACCGACCAAAATACGAAGTTGACGGACTGATGAGATTATTAGTGAAAACAATAAATAATGAAACAAAAACACTAATTCAGAATAATATTCGTTTATTTGCCATTGGTGATTTAAAAAACCTGCACAGAGAATGTTATGATGAGCTTATGAATACTATCGAAATTACTGAAAAAAACGACAGGATGACTCTTACACTTGCATTAAGCTACAGTTCAACATGGGAAATTACTGAAGCTGTTAAAGATATTGCACTAAAAGTTCAAAATAATGAACTGCAGGTTGAAGAAATTACCCCGGAAATGGTGTCAAAATCGTTGTCAACCAAAGATTTGCCAAATCCTTCATTATTAATCAGGACTAGCGGAGAGTATCGTATAAGCAATTTTTTACTTTGGCAAATGGCTTATACCGAATTATATTTTACCCCTGTTCTATGGCCTGATTTCAGAAAAGAGCATTTATATGAAGCGATTATTGATTATCAGAAACGAGAAAGAAGATTTGGAATGACAAGTGAGCAAATAAAACGATGATGTTATTAAAAAACTTTTTAAAACTATTTATCTTTCTGCTTATAAGTTCGCCCTTATATGCTCAGATTACTATTGATGGCCAGAGTGTTATTGATTATTCCAACCCACGTGATTACGAAATACAAAAAATAACATTTAAAGGTGTTAAATTTACAGATACTACAATCTGCAGACTATTAATTGGTATATATGAGGGCGAGGTGGTAACTATTCCCGGAGAGAAAATTACAAAATCTATTAATAATTTATGGAAACAGGGCTTATTTGATGATATTAAAATTTATGCTTCAAAAATTGAAGAAAATAAAATATGGCTTGAAATATACTTGCAGGAGCACCCTCGCCTGGCGGCATCACCCATGTTCTCGGCCAATGTGAAAAAATCAGAAGTGGATGACCTGAGAGAAAAACTTAACCTTATTAAAGGTGACGTTATAACGAATAATATAAAACTTAGGTCTGCCGATATTATCAGAAAATATTATCATGATAAAGGTTTTTATAATGCAGAAGTAAATATTAAGGAAGTTCCTGACACATCTTCATCCAAATACTCTACCCGCCTGAATATTGAAGTTAATAAAAATAAAAAGGTAAGGATCAGAAAAATAAATTTTTTTGGTAACGATAAGGTTTCAACCTACAAGTTGAAACGTGTGATGAAGAAAACCAAGGAAAAAAGTATTTTTAAGCCATTTAACGGGGCGGATACATTATTATTTCAAACTTTAAAAAAATTATTCATACGAGATAGCGTTGATATTGAAACAAATATTCTACACTTTTTTTCAGAGCGTGTCGTGTTCAGAATTTTCAAATCATCCAAGTTTATGAAGGATGAGTACGAAAAAGATAAAATAGCTGTGATTGACAAATACAACGAACTGGGATTCAGGGATTCGCAAATACAATTTGACACTATTGCACGTTCAGGAGAGAATACTATTGACCTTAATATTTATATTAAAGAAGGGAAAACCTATTATTTCAGGAATATTACCTGGACAGGAAATACCAAATATTCAGATAAGGAGTTGAACTCCATACTCAAGATTAAAAAGGGGGATGTATATAACCAGAAACTTCTGGAAACTCATTTGAGTTACAACCCTAACGGGACAGACGTATATTCACTATACATGGATAATGGCTATCTTTTTTTTAGCGCTACACCCGTAGAGGTATTGATAGAAAATGATTCTATAGATATAGAAATAAGAGTTGTTGAAGGGAAACAGGCGTATATAAATAAGGTTACTATACGAGGAAATTCAAAAACAAAAGACCATGTTGTAATTCGTGAAATACGTTCTAAACCAGGGCAATTGTTCAATCGCTCTGATATTATACGTACAACAAGGGAATTAGCGCAATTAAGATATTTTAATGCCGAAAAAATAATCCCCGATATTATCCCAAATCCTGTAGATGGGACTGTAGATATTGAGTATTCTGTTGAAGAAACGTCTTCGGACCAGCTTGAACTTTCGGGAGGATGGGGTATGGGCCGCTTGATAGGCACACTTGGGGTATCATTTAATAACTTTTCAACTAAAAACTTCTTCAAAAAGTCGGCTTGGTCACCCTTACCTTCAGGAGATGGACAAAAACTAAGCATAAGGCTTCAGACAAACGGTAAGTATTATCAGGCATATAACGCTTCTTTTACTGAACCATGGCTTGGGGGTAAAAAACCTCATGCATTAAGCGTTTCAGTATACTATTCTTCACAAACAAACGGCCTGAAAAAAAGTGATTCGAGCCGCCAGGCAATTAATATAACAGGTGCTTCAGTGGGTTTAGGCACTCGTTTGAAATGGCCGGATGATTATTTTACACTTTATAATGAAATTAGTTACCGAAACTATAAACTTAATAATTATTATACATCCTTTGACTTTACTAATGGCAACTCAAATAATTTAAATTATACTCTGACACTATCGCGAAATTCACTTGACCAATGGATATATCCTCGTTCTGGCTCTGAAATTTCTATAATGATGCAGCTTGCACCGCCTATTTCTTTATTTAGAAAAGAAGGATATTATGAAAAATTGCCAGAATCAGAGAAGTACCGATGGATTGAGTACCATAAATGGAAGATTGCAGCTTCTGTTTATACAAAATTGGCAGGAAATTTGGTATTGAGTGTTCGTACTAAATTTGGATTTCTTGGTTCTTATAATAAAAAAATTGGTATTCCGCCTTTTGAAAGATTTTATTTAGGTGGTGACGGCCTTTCAGGATTTTCACTGGATGGCCGAGAACTAATAGCTCTGAGAGGATATCAGAACAATTCGCTCACCCCTCGTAATGACAACGGATATACAGGTGGTGCGATCTTTGATAAATTTACAGTGGAACTGCGCTATCCCATATCTTTAAACCCTATGGCAACAGTTTATGTGCTGGGATTTGCAGAAGCGGGAAATGCCTGGGAAAACTTTAAAAAGTTTAATCCCTTTGATGTTTACCGCTCTGCCGGAATTGGCGTAAGGGTGTATCTGCCCATGTTTGGCATGCTTGGACTTGACTGGGGGTATGGCTTTGACAATATCCCAGGTATAGGTAAAGGTGGAAGCCAGTTTCATTTTTCGATAAACCAATCTATTGATTAATAAAAACCCATGAAATGGAGGTCATTATGAAAAAGTTATTTTTTTTAGTTGTTGTTTTTGCTTTATTTTCATTTAATTCAAATGCACAGAAGTTTGCTTATGTAGATACGGATTATATTTTGGAGAACATGTCAGAGTACAGAGATGCTCAGGAAATTCTTGATAAATTGTCATTGGAATGGCAAAAAGAAATCGAAACAAAATTTTCTGAAATAGATAAAATGTATAAGAATTTTCAGGCCGAAGCCGTTCTTCTCCCCGAAGATATTAAGAAAAAACGTCAGGACGAGATAATTACCAAAGAACGTGAAGCAAAAGACTTGCAGAAAAAAAGATTCGGGAAAGATGGAGACCTTTTTAAGAAAAGACAGGAGTTGATAAAACCTATTCAGGATAAAGTGTATGACGCTATTGAAAGTATAGCCAATTCAAGCGGATATGCATTTATATTTGATAAGTCCAGTAGCACCACTATGCTTTATACAAATACAAAATTTGACAGAAGTGACGATGTACTGGAAAAACTTGGATATAAGCCCGGAGCAATTAAAACCAATGACGATAAAGATGCCAAAGATGATGAATAGTTAGTTTTTTGATGAATAAAAAACATACCTTTGCACTCAATTTGATAAAAAACAATTAATAAATTTTAATATATGAAAAAAGTAATCACGGTTGTACTTATTATTCTTATGGTTGGAATATCAAGCGAAACATTTGCTCAGAAAAAGCAGAAATTCGGGCATATTGATTCTAATGAACTACTGAAATTAATGCCTGGTAGAGATTCCGCGATGATTGTAATTCAGGATTATGCAAAAACTCTTGAAAATCAGCTTAAAGCAATGCAAAATGAACTGGAAACCAAATATCAAAATTATCTGGCAAATGAGCCAAACATGACTGCCTTGATTAAACAGACCAATCAAAAAGAGCTTCAGGATTTGCAAGCAAGAATTGAAGCATTTCAGGAATCTGCACAGGATGAACTCGAAACGAAGCAAAATGAACTTTTAAAACCCATAATTGATAAAGCAAAAGCAGCTATCGAAAAAGTTGGTAAGGACAACCTTTATACCTACATTTTTGATGCAGGGCTTGGTGTTTTGCTCTATGTTGACCCTACTGAAGATATTTTACCCATGGTAAAAAAAGAACTCGGGCTGAATTAAAAATAATTTGTCAAAAATAAAAAATCAAAAATTCCTGTTGGGGTTTTTGATTTTTTTTTAAAGAATAAAATATCAAAGAAATCAGTCATAACTTAAACAATGAAAAAAAACTTTTTTGTTATAGAAGCATTGTGTCTTGCATTATTTATTAATATAAGTACCCCTTCATGGTCGCAGCAAGCAAAACCTGTTAAGATAAGTGGTAACATAGAAAATAACAAATTTACCACCGTTTCATTGATTCATATTGGGAAAGAAGCGAAACTTGATACTGTTGCTGCTATGGATGCTCAGGGTGTTTTCAATATCTTAAAAGACATTTCTACTCCGGATTTTTATAAACTGCAGTTCGACAACAGCAATGCCATTATGATGATATTATATCCCGGTGATAATATTGAACTCAGAACCGATGCGAGTGATTTTTTTAATAAATTAACCATTAAAGGCAGCGAACAGACTTTGCAGGTATACACAAATCAGAAAGTTATTTCTTCGGCAAAACAAAAGCTTGATAGTATAAACAATTTATTAGCCAGAGAAAAATTTTCTTCACAATATGATTCTATTTTAATAGTGAGCAGACTTGCTTACGAGCAAATTGAACTGGATAAAGATAAAACTTTATCTTCATTTATATTAAAAAACCCTTGCTCGCTGGCTGTTTTGTTTTTGATAGAATCTTTACCTTTAGATAAACATATCAACGCATATACAGGAGCTGATTCATGCCTCTTTTTAAATTTTCCTGATAATTTTTTTGTAAAAAACTTTCACAACAGTTACACCGGGGCCACTAAAACAGCTATTGGTTCGGTTGCACCTGATTTTACACTACCCGACTCAGCAGGTATAAAAATCAGTTTGAGTTCTCTTCGTGGGAAATATGTACTTGTTGATTTCTGGGCATCCTGGTGTGGTCCATGCAAAAAAGAACTTCCCAATCTTATAAAGTTATATAAAGATTTTAAGTCTTCAAAATTTGAAATTCTTGGAGTTTCGCTTGACAAAACAAGAGCAGCATGGGTTGGAGCCATACGTTCTGAAAAACTCAGCTGGATACACGTCAGCGACCTTAAATACTGGCAATCGGAAGTTGTGCCCTTATATCATATCACCGGAATACCGCATATGATTTTACTTGACCCTGAAGGGAAAATTATTGCGAAAAACCTTAGAGGAGAAGAATTATACCATACCATTAAAGACATTCTTAAATAATTTTTGGCAACAGAAAAATATTACCGGATTATTGAAAAAACACGAGAATATGTAATGCGTGAGTTTTCCGGCGAGGGTTCAGGCCATGACTGGTGGCATATTTACAGAGTTCACAAACTTTCGGTTTATATTGCTAAAAAAGAAAATGCTGATTTGTTTCCTGTAGAAATGGCTTCTCTGATGCATGAGCTTGATGACTGGAAATTTAATGCTGAAGGCTCTGATAAAACCGGACATTGGCTGCAACAATGTCAGCTTGGAAATAATGATATAAAGAAAATTAAACAAATTATTTCAAAAGTTTCTTTCAAAGGAGCAGGAGAAAAGAGCACAGGATTGACATTGGAAGAAATGGTGGTACAGGATGCCGACCGCCTTGATGCTATGGGTGCAATAGGTATCGCCAGAGCTTTTGCTTATGGGGGCTTCAAAAACAGGGAAATATATAATCCGGATATTCAACCTGTGTTACATAAAAACTTTTCTGAATATAAGAAGAGCCAAAGCCATACCATTAATCATTTTTATGAAAAGCTTTTATTGCTGAGTGGCCGGATGAATACTGCAACAGCAGAGTCTCTGGCGGCAAAACGTCATCAGTTTATTGAAAAATTTCTGAAAGAGTTTTTCAACGAGTGGAACTTCAATGAAAAAGATAATTCGGTTTAGAAATAATAGAAGAAAGAGTACATCAAGCGGATATTACTGACAGGTTTTACATTTTGCACTTCTCCTAAACTATTATTTTTGTTTCCATACCCGGCTACAGTATAATCGCCTTCAATGCCCATTTTTATTTTTCCAGAAATAAAAACAAAACGTGGAGAAATCCGATATACATAAGAAATATTCCATCCGCGTGCAAAATATGAGTTTTGATTCGTCCAGTCCAGAATATTTTCGAAAGCGCCTAAGTTTTTTGTATATCCGCCCAAAATACCAAAACGGAATTTTTCTCCATTGGTAGATAAATCCATCCAGCTTGAAACAGTGTATAATGGAGTGTAACTGAAATCACCTCTTGCAACAGTGGTGCTGTCTGTGGTGTATCTGTATGCATAGCCACCGAGCATTGTTTGATTGTAAAGGTCTTGCCCATAAATACCGGATAGCTTGAAGGTGATTTTCGGGCAGCGGTATTTAAAACATACCGAGAATGCGTACGTATTTATGCTCACATTTGTAGCATAATTGCTGTCGGTAACAAGGCGGGGCGTAAGTATTTTGTAGTCAGCGCAACCGCTAACAAATATTTCACGGGATTTATCTTCATTGAAATGCTGATAAGAAATCCTGAGGTTTAAATCGGGCATGGCGGCATTGGTTAATGAAGCGGGGCCTCCCCAGCTGGCAAAATCACGCTGCGACATTACGGAAAGCATAAATTTTACTTCCTTAAATTTTTGTACAACTTTTATCTGAGGGTTTCTGGAGAATGGTTGAAAAGGGCAGCCTGTGTTTACTGCCATTATTTCGGGGAAACACTCTTCTGCGAACATACCATGCCATGTTTGCCCAATCGTAAGTTCTGTGTTTGTCCAAGATAATTTCCCAAAAGCGTGACGTAACCTGAAGCAATTAATACTGGCATCGGTAGTGCCGTAAAATTCTGCTTCAATCACTCCCGAAGTCTTTGCTCCAAAAGCATTAGGACCTGTAATATCTCCTCTTAACCGGCTCTGAATGGATAAAATGTTGAAAGAGGTTTTGGAATTAACATCTATGCTGTCGGCATCATATAAAACATTTTCGGGGTAAAGATAAAAATGACCTTCACGAATACCTACTGTTTTTCGGTAATCATAAAAAAAATCATTTTTAACGTATCCTGAGAAATGTATGCCGAATTTTTTCTGTTCTTCCTGAGCAGAGCATATCATGGACAGAAGTATCAGAAATACGAATAGTAATTTTTTGTACATAGAATTTGATTGAGTTATTAATAAAGAAACTTTCATGAATTTTTACAAATATACATAAGCATGAAATAAAATCAAAAATTTATGAAAGTTTGCTAATCCGATATTTGGCGGATTACTTTAATGGGAGCCAGTAAAAAAATAATTTATTTTAAAAGAGTAATAGTTCCGTTAAAATTATATTCTTTTTTATCGTAACCAACGGCCTCAATGATATAAAAATAAGTTCCATCAGCACAAACTCCATCACTGTTGCTTGTCCCGTTCCAAACGTCTTTCTTTTCCATTTCAACAGAAAAGTCTATAAAGTTATTGTTAAATATTTTTTTACCCCAACGGTTGAAAATAGAAATCGTCAGGCTCTGTATACCTTGCGATTCAATCTGAAAGACATCATTATAGGAATCTCCGTTAGGAGTGAAAACATTGGGTATTTTAATTTCTGAAGGTATTAATGCATGCACCAAAAGAGTGTCGGCATCTTCACAGAAATTTGGTGGGCCGCTGGAAACAACAAGTATAACCATGTAATCGCCCATATCATTATAGATAAAAGGAGGAGGATTTTGTAATGTAGAAATGTTATTGGGTGAAGACGGGTCACCGAAATCCCAGTGGTACGTAATTGAACCAGGACCAGAAATATCATCAAAATAAGTAAACTGAACCTCAAAGGGAACATACCCCTCGGGGGGATATGGATTACTTATAATTTCCGAATTGATAAGAGTTTGTGTAGATATGCTTGCCGATTCAACAACAAAGCAATTATGAGCTGAATATGTCACCGTGCACGTGTAGCCACCCGGGCAAAGGTTAATAACATTTGCACTTGTCTGCGATGTATTGCTCCATGCATAACTAACGGGCGGTGAATAATTATCACTTAACAAAGTTGAAATAGTGCCGTTACAATACCCTGTGCAGGTTTGGTCTAAGGAGTTCAATGTGAGTATAACATGAGGCGGTTGTTCTAAAATAACAAAATTTGTGGCCGTACAGCCAATATCATCAGTAACTGTCACAAAATACTGCCCTGCCCCGAGATTTCCCATGGAGCTATTTGTTCCAAAAATATTTGTACCGTCAGACCATGAATAAGAATAGGGTTCAAGTCCCGTGTAACCTGTTACAGTTGCAGAGCCATCGGTATAGCCGTAACAGGTAACAGAATCCACCTGAGTTATCTGTGATGTGAGGTTGCTGATGCTAACCATTACACTGTCGATGGTATGATAACCACAGCCGTCGTTTACGGTTACATAATACATACTCGGTGTGGTGGGGTTAACAGTTACATACGGGGTATTTCCCGCATAATCACTCCATTCATAAGTCATGGGGTGGCCGTCATTATAAAATCCTCCGTAAACAATAACTCCAATATAGGCAGGAACACCATTGCAGCTATGAACATAAGCTGGGTCCATAACCGTTGATAAAGGTGGATAATCTTTAATGATAATGGTAATCGTATCAAGTCCTCCGCAAGCAGTATTAACGTAAATTATTTCAACTGTTTCTGGGGTTTCATTTATACCATCGGAAATGGGGTCAATTTCAAAATAAACTAAAGTGTCCCCGGGGTATATCACCAGACTGTCAGGTACGGCTGGATAGTCAATGTCTTCAATGGCTGTGCCACCAATGGTATAATGAATTACAATAGTTTCTGTTGCAGGTTGCCCAAGGTGGAAGGTTATTATGGCATTGTTGCATCCTTCAACTGCAACAGTATCAATGTTTGAAGTATATGACGTAGAGAAAGAAAGTCCGTTGGACATAAAACTGTTTTCTTCAAGAAAAACTCCGGAGTCGAATATTTGGTCACCTGCATCTCCTACAGCAAGTTTGATGTGGTATTGCTGACATGCCTGTAGAATAATCTGAGCCGTATATACTTTGGTGAGCCTGTCATACTGAAAATATTGGCCTCCTGTATTTAGCCAAGACCAGGTACTGCCGGCGGAGCAGACATTATCTATAGTTACATAATTGTTCGGATTGTTGGGCATCAGCGCGATGTTGACAGCGCCATTGGAAAAAGGGCCTGCAATTCCCGGGCCGCTGATAAAAAAGCCAAAAACATCGTTGAAGTTTGAATTACAATACTCGTCAAATTCCTCTGAGCCAAAAACATACCTGAAACGAACCGTATCGGATATAGGGACAAAATCAAATTCCAGAACAGCTTTATCATTTACCGAATACCCTTGGATTAAAAGTTGTAAATCATCATCGGAACCTGTCCCCATCTGATTAGAATAATTCCCCGCATTATTATTAGGGCCAATGGCATATGCAGCAGTACCCGAAGTTAAAATAATCCCCCCGGTAAATCCAAGTTGAGTTGTGGCTGCGCCAGTAGTAGTAAAACTTCCTATCATGTCAGAAGTGATATTTGCAGCGCTGCCATTAAATGTTCCATTACTAACCGTAATACCACTGCCTATCAAAACATCTTGTATCAGTTGAATAGGTGTCTTTCCCAGCGCAGTCCCTTGTGTGACGGATAACTGTGCAAAGGTTGTGGGGGTGATTAATAAAATTAATAGGTTGGTTACAAGAAAACTATAACAAATATAATGAAATTTTTTCATAAATGTATGATTGAGTTTATTTATGTAAAGTTATGAAAAACAAAATTAAAGACAATTAAAATTAACAAAAGGTTGCATATTAAGCACTTAAATAAATACTTTTGTAGAGGTTTTTACTTCAATAAGTATAAAAAATTATCTTTTATTACGATAATTTTGCATAAATGTTTTTAAGTGAAAATATAGTAGTTCTCGCCCCTATGGAGGATGTTACTGATTCCTCCTTCCGAAAGGTATGTAAATATAATGGTGCGGATATAGTGGAGACTGAATTTGTGGCCTCGGATGCACTGATAAGGAATATTGAAAAAAGTTTAAAAAAATTACATTTTTCAGAAGAAGAAAGGCCTCTGGGGATACAGATATTCGGGAATAACGAGCATACGATGGTTGAAGCAGTAAAAATTGCCGGGAATTATAAGCCTGATTTTATTGACCTGAATTTCGGATGCCCGGTAAGAAAAGTGGTTGAAAAAGGTGGCGGTGCTGCCTTATTGAAAGATATTCCTAAAATGCTTAAAATTGTAGATGTGGTGGTTAAAAGCACTTCGCTGCCTGTCTTTGTAAAAACACGCCTTGGCTGGGACGAAAAGAAACTCCTTATCGTGGAATTAGCCGAAAAACTGCAAGATTGCGGTATCAGTGCATTGACAATTCATGCCCGGACAAAAGTTCAGATGTATGCAGGCATAGCCGACTGGACATTGATAGGAGAAGTGAAGAACAATCCGCGGATGCACATTCCTATTATCGGCAATGGTGATGTGGACAGCCCTGAAAAAGCTCTTGAGATGAAAAACCGTTATGGGGTTGATGGTCTCATGATAGGCCGGGCAAGCATAGGAAATCCATGGATTTTTCGAGAAATAAAGCACTATCTCAAAACAGGCATTTTACTGTCTCCCCCTAGAGTGGATGAACGTATAGAAACCTGTAGAAGACACCTTACTTCAGCTATCGCTGAAAAAAGTGAAAAAACAGCTATCCTTCAAATGCGTAAGCATTATGGCGGATATTTCCGAACTTTTCCGGATTTTAAAAAATTTCGCATGAAACTTGTGACTTGTTTGTCGTTTTCAGAAATTTCTGACATTTTAAATGAAATTTTATTGCATTATAAAGATATTTAGTATATTTGATAATTAAATTTAAAAACCCATGACTAAAAAATCTTTAATTGCTATTTTTATCACCCTTGTTTTTGCTGTAGGATTTTTAAGCATACAGTTATTCTCATATCCGGGCGGAGCCCCGGCGGCAAAAACAGGTTCTCCTGCCGATGTGAAAACATGCCTGGCTTGCCATAGCGCCACTCTGAAAACCAAAGAAGGCATGATTACTTCAAATGCTACTGACAATAAATATGTTCCGGGAGAAGTTTACACGATTACT
Source organism: Bacteroidales bacterium (assembly GCA_023228145.1). Taxonomy (NCBI): domain Bacteria; kingdom Pseudomonadati; phylum Bacteroidota; class Bacteroidia; order Bacteroidales; species Bacteroidales bacterium. Next base: position 170,846 of record JALOBU010000001.1, read on the forward strand.
GCCACCGCATCGGGTTCGGCGGGTACAAGCCGAATAGGTTTTGAAATTTCACCACAGAACCCTTCGGGAAAACTGCTTGGAGAGTTAATCCTGACCAACAGCAATGAAACAAAACTGTTGTCAAAAGGAAAGTACATTACCCACACCAACCAGGGTTCGCTTGCCAGCGGAGGGAAGAAATCATGGAGTTTCAAATGGAAAGCTCCTACAGCAGGTACAGGTGATGTAACATTTTATGGTTGTTTTCTGGTTTCAGAAAGCTCTCAGCTTGTGTTTACCTCTCAGTTGGTGTTGAAAGAAAAAAAATAAGTTCACTCCAAACATTCAGGTTTTAATAACCCTTTGTCAAAAAAGGAAGTTATTTCTTTGTCTTTTAGCCAAAGGGCTTGCATGCCAAGTTGTTTTGCAGGTGGGAGGTTTTGTTCAGAGTCATCAATAAAAAGCGTTTCAGAAGGATTTAAGTTATTTTCGGTAAGTATAAGTTTAAAAAAACGCATATCGGGTTTTCGTAAGTGTGTTTCAAAGGACATATATACTTTTTCAAACAAATCAGACAAGTTATTGTACCCGTATTTTTCCTGTAATTCTCTTTTATAAATGGGGTAGTGAATGGCGTTGGTATTGCTCATAAGAAAAATACGGTAATGTTTTTTTATTTTTTCCAGCAGCCGGATGCGTTTTTCAGGTATGCCTATCAGAATGGCGTTCCAGGCATCCATGATTTGTTGGTTATTCACGTAAGAGGGTAAAAGCTCTTTAAGCTGCTTTATAAAACCTTTCTGGCTTATTTCTCCAGTGTCAAGCCTGTCAAATATTTTTAATTGATTGGCCTGTGAATATTTTTGCTGAAAATTTATGGCTCCGAGGTTTATAAAAGCATCAATACTGCGTTGGAAGTCAAAATCAATAATGACACCGCCGAAGTCGAAAATAATATTTTTGATATTTGGGTACATAAAAAATTTTTGGATAATATGATACAAAGATGTAATTTTGCCGCCACAAAACCAAGAAAATTGCATTCGTTGCAATAGGTCCTATAGCTCAGTTGGTTAGAGCACCTGACTCATAATCAGGTGGTCCCTGGTTCAAGTCCAGGTGGGACCACAGAAATCGAAAAAAGCCTCACAAAATGCGAGGCTTTTTTAGTTATTAGAGATACCGTATTATACTATTCTTTAATTATTTTCTTAAACTCAAATACCTTGCTGTTATTAATTTTTAGAAGGTATACACCTGGGGCAAAAGAATCAGTTTGCACTATTGTTTTTTGGAATAAACTACCATTATAGATTACTGCCCCCAAAGAATTATAAATTTCAAACTCTATTAATTCATTATTGTTTTCTGACACAATTATAAGTTCGTTTGAAAAAGGGTTCGGGAAAACATTTATTGCATTGAAGTGTTGCTCATCAATAACAACCGTAAGTATTGAATAACATGCGGAAGTGTCAACGCAATTATTTTCAGTTATTTCCACGGCATATTCGCCGTTCAATACAGCAGTAAAACTTTGAGCGGTTTCTCCGGGTAAAGGAGAGTAATTATCTAAGCAATCCAGCCATTGATATGATGCCGCGTTGGCATTTGCAGTTAAAGTTTCCCCCTCTTGCTCCACAACAGTATTAACGATATTAATTGTTAAATTGATGGTGATGGTGCTGTCGCACCCGGCGCTGTTTTCGATAATAGCGGTGTTGATTCCGGATGTAGTGTGGATTATTCCATCAGGAGCAGTGTAAGTTTCGCATGCAGTTTCAGAAATTGAACTTGTAGTTTTTTGGTTAATTGTGAGATCAATAGTTATAATTGAGTCACAGCCAGCGGCGTTTTCAATCATCGCGGTTTTGATACCAGAAGTTGTATGAGTGGCCCCATCGGGAGCAGTGTAAGTTTCACAGGCGGTTTCAGAAATATTACTTACAGAATTTTGGTTAATTGTCAGGTCAATGATTATGGTACTGTCGCAACCGGCGCTGTTTGGAATGATAGCAGTTTTTATTCCTGAGGTTGTATAAACAACTCCGTCTGGAGCGGTATAGCTTTCACAAGCCGTTTTGTTTATTGTGCTTGAAGTGTGATTTGATACATTGACAGTAAATGTTGAGATAGTACCTTGCCCGCAATCATTAATACCATTAACAGTAATATTTCCTGAAACCGCAGAAGGTCCGAAATCAACCGTGATGCTGTTGGTGGTGCTTGAGCCGCTTGCTCCGGAAGGCAAAGTCCATGTATAAGCTGATGAATTTGCAATATCCGGTACAGTGTATGTTATTCCTGTTTGCCCCTTGCATACATTTGCTGTGCCTGATATCGCCCCTGCTGCATCCGGCAATGGATTGACCGTTGCGGTAACTTCCTGGCGTGAACTGGTGCAGGAAGGAGATTCAATTTCCCAATCATAATAGTAATAATAAAGGTTTGAACCTGCATTTGTTCCTGTTATTGAAATCTTACCATCTAAATTATATGGGTATGAAACCCCTGAATTATCACGATACATATTTGGATTTGATGTGCCGGTGGCAAGTCTCATATTTGTGCCTACGGGTATGTTGAAATTTAAAGTTATCCTGCTTTCACCTGACGGGACATTAATATTAGCTGACTGAAGGGTTGTGCCTGCACTGTTTTTTAGTTGAATTGTTCTGTTTGCAGTACTTCCAGCATAAACTTTAACCGTTTTAAGCACGACGGGTGTATAACAGCTAAAAACCAGATAATAGCTGTTATTCGTATGCAGGGTAGCCGAGGTTTCTTTACTTACCTTCCCAACATATTCATTTGGAGGGACTATTGACTGTTCGACATAATAATTGGTGGTGATGTTAAGCGCCGGTGTGGTATAGCTTGGGCCTGTTCCCAGCAAAGTTCCTCCCGAGGGAGAATCATACCATTTCATAGTACCTGTGCCATAAGCATTCAGAGTGGCTGTTTCCGGGCTGCAAACCGTATCATCTGTTGTATTAAATCCAACCGTAATAAACGCGTTTTTAATAATTGAGTCGGTGCCGCATGTGCCGCCATAGGCGACCAGTTTTACATTAAATGTACCGTTAGATGTATAGGTGTGCGAAGGGCTAGCCAGAGTGCTGGTAGTTCCATCTCCAAAATACCAGAGGTAAGAGTTTGCATTAATGCTTAAATTATTAAACTGTGCTGTATAGGGGGCTGATGAACACGGATTACTCGAATTTGCTGAGAACTCCGCATCTGTAGGCGATGCCACATAGGCTGCTCCGACACCAACGGCATACCAGGCATTCGTGGTTGACTCAACTTCCTGAGAACAACTTCCGTAAAGGTCAAGAGCTGCCTGAATGGAATAGGTGCGGGCATTGGCGTATTGTGAAGAACTTGTAAGATATACTGTAAGTGTCCGGAATGCAATGCGTTCAGCTTTGGCCATAGTAATACCGGTAACACTGTATGCATTTCCATTATCATTTGTACCGGAGCCACCCTGGCAAAGCAGGTAATACCAAAAGTTTATAACACCTGAGTTGTAATGCACTCCTCCATTATCACCTAGACCTGAGTACCAGTTATCTCCCAGATAAGTATCGGGTTGGTCGTATAGGTTTGGATTCGACATACTGCGAAATGCTTCCCCGATTTCTTCTCCGATAGTCCAGTTATAATCTGCATCTGGTGGTTTTGCATAAAATTCTACGCTGGCTCCGAAAATATCGCTGAATCCTTCATTTAGAGCGCCTGATTGGTTGGAGTATGTGAGGTTAGCAGTGTTTTCTGTCAGTCCGTGGGTTATTTCGTGAGCACAAATATCCAAGGTAGTTAATGGAGAGTTTTGGTTGTCCCCATCTCCATAGGTCATTCGCTCACCATCCCAAAATGCATTCACATAATTATTATCATAATGCACATAGCTTAATAGCTTGAAACCGGCGTTGTTAATACTGTTTCTCCCGTGTATGTAATAAAAATAATCCCAGGTCTTTTCAGTTCCCCAATGGGCATCCCGTGCAACTTCATCCTGCTGGGCGTTGATTCCTGTCCAGTTGTTGTCTGAATCAGTGAAATCAGTGTTGGTGTAATTGGTTCCTGTGTTAAGGTCATAGGTTTCAATTCCTAAACCTCTGCCTGTTTCACGTAAACGGTAGGTAGAACCGGTATAATCTGTTGTTATTGTTCTTGTACCGCTGTATTTTGTATCGGCGCTGCCAGTAGCGTTTGCCAGAATAACAGGTTTCTCCGTGTGAATACGGTCAAGTGTCAGTAAAATATTTCCTGTGGAGGCATCTACAAAAACCCACTGCCGGCTCATCGGCTTATGCGCATAAATATCAAAGCGGTAAGCAAGACGGTAATTGTTGCTTTTGAAATTATTATCGGAAGGAACCAACATCAACTCCCCTTTTGGAAAATAGCTTGCTTCTTCGTTGTTCAGGATATATTTTAACACGCTGTTCTCTCCGGGTATCTGACATTTGTAAATTTCAGCTCCAACGTATTCAAGGGCCTTATCAAGTGCCTGATTTTCATTTAAATTAATTTCTGTTGGAATGTCAAGGTTGCTGAACAACTGCCCGTTCATGCATTCCACCAATTCATTTTTTGCATGAACAATAAAAATATTAGAATGTATGGGATAGCTTTTGTAAGTCTGCTGATACCTGTAATGTGTAAATCCCAGTTCATCCCTTTCAAAACGCAGAAGTTTCAGGTCAAAATCGGAACTGATTTGAAAGTTGTTTTTTAACCAGGGCAGGATGTCTTTAAAATTTATTTCCGAACCTTTAGCAAATCGTATAAATGTAGGAATGTCAAGCAATGTGTCTTTGGCTAGTATTTCAGCAGCAGGAATTATTTTTCTGGCTTCAGCCCCATAAAATTCCTGAGAAAAGGAGTGTTTAGAAAACAAAAAAATAAAGAACAGAATTAAAATATTTCTATTCATAAAAAAAATTTTGTAATAAAATCATGAAAACGATATTTTGAAGAACCTTGAGGGGAAAGGAATAGCTACAATACTTATGTGGCATTATTGTATCAGTGTTACGATTCCTTTATAAATATGTTTTATTCCGGCAAGGTCTTTCACCCTTATGAGATATACATAAGTGCCTTGTACGCATTTTGTATAGTCATATTTGTTTTCGTATGTTCCGTTCCATCCCTCATTGACATCTTTTGTATAAAATATTTCTCTACCCCACCTGTCATAAATAACCATAAAGTAATCTTGAGTATCATACCCGTTGCCCTGAGGTATGAAAATTTCATTTCTGTCGTCATCATTTGGAGTGAAACTATTTGGAATCCAGAAAGCAAAATAGGGATTAACATGAACAGTAGCATACGCAGTATCTTTACAACCGCTTGGTTCACTAACAATCAGCATAATAGGATAAGAGCCTGTATCTGCATATTCATGCATGGCATTTTGTCCGTAGGCGTTACTTCCATCGCCAAAATCCCAATACCAGTTTGTAATATATCCGGTGGATTGGTCATAGAAAAATACAGGACTTTCAAACAAAACAACGTAATCGGGTTTGGTATAAAATGCAGCAGTAGGAGGCGGTTCTTTATCAACAAATATAGAACCATAACCTACACAACCCGTATATGTAACAGTGACGCTATAGGTTCCTTCACCCAGGCCCGTTGCTGTTTGTGTGTTTTGTGGAGGGTCGGTGTCCCAATAATAAGTATATCCACTACCACCAAGGTTCACAGTGGCTGTCCCATCATCAACACCGCAGCTTGATGTTGTTGATGATAATGTAATATTAAGGACGGAATCCACAATTACGGTAATGGTAGCAGAGCCTGTACATCCTTCATCGGTAGAAGCAATAACAGAAAAAGTTGTTGTTGTTAAAGGGTTCACAGTAATACTTTCCCCTGTTTGAGGAGGTGTTGTGCTCCACTCATAGGTATCACCACCGGCAGCAGTGAGTGTCGAAGGGCTTCCAGGGCAAACTGTTTGTGGGGAGGCAGAAACGTCAACAGGAATGCTTTGTGTCATAACAACCTGAACATTGGTGGCTCCGGTACATTCTATGTTATCTGTTACAGTTACAGAATAAATTCCTGCAGTATTCACAATAATGCTTTGCGATGTTTCACTAGTGGACCAAAGATAACTGGCATATCCGCTCCCTGCATCCAGTGAAGTTGAACTTCCCGGGCAAAAGGATAATTCGCCGCTAATAGAGGGTGTTGGACTGGCATTTTCGGTTATAGTTACTGAGGTTGACCCGGAACAACCTGACCCTATATAAACCGTAACAGAGTAAGTTTCTCCTGTAGTAACTGTAATTGACTGTGTTGTGGCACCGGTTGACCAATTATATGATGTATAACCACTTCCGGCATTAAGTGTTGCCGATGAACCGGAACAGAATGAAGTGGGGCCTGTAATAACCGGTGTTGGTGATGATACTTCGGAAATAGTAATAGTTATTGAACCCGGGCAACTGATATTATCCATCACATTCAGTGTGTATGTTCCAGCACCCAGACCTGTAAAGTCCTGTGCGCCGCTGATATTAATATAAGTTGCAACAGTATTTCCTCCACCATCTAATAATGTATAATCATAAGGAGAATTTCCACCACTGGTAGAAACCGAAAAACTTCCATTCGTTTCCCCGGCACAAACATTTACAATATTTGTTGCCATGATATTCAGAGTGGGGCAGGCACCGCAATCGGGTAGCAATGAATAATCTGTAATTGTGTAGGAATTTCCGTAAATGTCAACGACCTGAATGGGGTAATTACCCGTTGGAGTAACTGTGTTTCCAGTTGCAAAGGTATAATAACCAGCAGGAGATGCACATTCAGTTACAGGGATAATGCCATTCATACATTGATTAACAAAAGGCATCCAGGTATAACCGCATGCTTGGCATTCTGCCTGATTTGTGATTGGTGTTGTTGATGCCGGGAGGTATTCTGACCAGGTATAAGGCCCAAAGCCAGCAGATACTGTAATATCTCCATTGCCTTCGGCACAAACATATAATGGAGCACAACCGATGACTGTAATTTCAACAGCGCTTTCGCCGCAGGGCAGCGTATATGTTATTGTATGAGTTCCAATACCGGCTGCTGCAGGGTCAAAAACCCCGCCGGCTGAAACACCTGTCCCGCTCCAGGAGCCACCAGAAGAGCTTACTTCTAAAGTTACCGGAGAATCTGTATCGCATAAGGGCCCGACAGGGCAAATGTTGGCGTCACAGCAGAAAAGTGTCATGGGGTCGCAGGTTGACATATTGCTATATTGTAAATAGCCGGTACGGTTTACGGTATTATAATCTCCGGTTGTTCCGCAATAAAAAACGTTACCTCCATCGGTTACCGTTACATCCGATACCTTATATGATGTAGGTATAGAAGTTATTAAATTAAGGTCGGCATCATATTTTACAATGGCATTTCCTGAACCCACATAAACATTGCCACATTCATCAATATCAATTCCGCTGTTTCCAACCTGATTTCTGCCTAATGATGCTGTTGATAATCCCCCGGGTATCGATGCCTCGGTGATAACAGCCCCGTCAATCAACGAGCGTTTCTGAATATGAGTTCCGTTTTGAGTGTAAACAAAATATCGGTTAGCGCGTATTGACATAATGCCGGAATTTCCATTGTTCGGGCGGTATGTTTCACATTTATAAGCCAAATTGTATCCGCTGTTGTGTCTGAAAATAATAGGTGATGTAGAACCGCAGGCGGAAAAGTCATCATCAATAGCTCCAATGGTGTCCAATGTTAAAAAATAATACCTGGCGTTACGGCTTGAAGTTATTGACCTGACTTCTTCAATAATTGGTGGAATTGCCCACATAAAATTTGAACCAACAATCTGAGTATTTAAAACAGCGCCGCTACTTGTATTAATGTCAAAGATAGCTCCATACAAATCAATCATACTTCCGGTAGTTCCGCCAATGATCAGCTTGGTCTGGTCGCAATTAAATGCAATATTCCAGTATTCATCGGTATTAAATAAAGGCATGGGTGAATTCCACAGCAAACTTCCGGTAGTGCTTATTTTTTGAAGTTTGGCAATGGAGCCTGAAGTAACAAAACTATTACCAGCAAGGTCGGTAGCAAAAGTGCCAAGCCAGTTATTTGCGGTATCATAGGGAGTTATATATGTCCAGAGTAATGTGCCTGAGGCATTATATTTTAAGAGCTTCATAGGCATACATCCTCCGATGATATAAACATTACCGGCGCCATCTCTTTCGGTTTCCCAAACTCCGTTCGAATTCGGGAGGCTGGGTGTTTGTGTCCAGGGGTCAATGATAACCTTTCTAGACATATTGTATGGGTATGTAAAGAAAGATACTGTACTGCCATCCAGGTTAAAATGGGATGTTATGATTTCCGAATGATTGTTTTCGTAAAATGTAAGAGGGGCATGGTCTATGATGTCTCCGAATAAAGTCGGGATATGAATTTCGTTATCAATGACTGTCGGTTGTTTGGAGTAATTCATTTTGATTTTCGACAAGTCAGCTCCGGGATGAAGCACCACTGAATATTTAATTCCATCTTCAGGATGAAATATATATTCAACGTCAACGTTCGGGTAGAGGTTTTTATAGATGATTTTTTTAAATGCTTTTATAAAATTGATGTTGAGATCCTTGTCTCCGCTTCCTTTCAGTGAGTAGCTATAGTAATCCGGTGTTTCTTCTAAAGCAATTATTTCAACGTCAGGGTTTGCATTTTCCCATTGCATTTCAACAACATCTGTAACATGATCCATAGCCGTTACTTCCAATTCTTTCATTTTCCACTCTTCAACGGAAGTAATTTTCATTTCTCTTTTCTTTTCGCGTTTTTCTGCACGCCAGCGTTTAATAAAACTGTATGTTATGCCTTTCTTGGTGAAATAAATAACACTGGAACTGTTATCGTAAGCGAAAAGAACAGGTTCTTCGGAGCCATATATATGAAATTGGCCTTTATTCTCAATAAATACTTTGGCTGGCTCGTATTGAATTTTCCAATCCGTGTTTTGGGCAAACCCCGAAATATTAATAAAAGAAAACAAAAACAGATAAAGAAATAAATTAAAAAAGATTATATTAAATCTTTTCATGACAAATTATTTAAAAAACATACAATATTAATTATTTTTATCAGATAAACGTAAAACCAAGGATAAGAATTTGGTAGCAGTTGGATTTTTGTCAAACTGGTTTTACCTCATTAATGTTACTGTACCGTGCAAATCATATTCCTTTTTATTGAATCCTTTGGCATAAAGAATATAATAATAGACGCCGTCAGCAGCGGGTTGATTCCCCTTAGTGTTGCCACTCCATCCTTGGGTTATGTCATCCCATTCAAATATTTTTTTACCCCAGCGGTTGTATATCGCACAACTAAATGTTTCAATTCCTTTACTTTCCATTTTGAATTCATCATTTACGCCATCACCGTTAGGAGTGAAAATATTGGGGACAACAAGTTCTGCGGGGAAAAGAACATTGATGGTAACCGTAAATGTATCAGCGCAATAATACGGGCTGCCACTGGTTACAATAAGAGTTACAACATAAGTCCCCGCCGAATCAAAGGTATGACTGGGATTTGGAATGCTGTCATAGTTATTTGCACCAGACAATGGATCACCAAAATTCCAGAAATATTCAGCTATTCCGCTTCCAGTATGATTAAATGAAACGATAAGGGGTATGTCGCCTTCAGTGGGATTGGCAATAAAATAAGCATTTACATGAATATCTGTTGAAATAACCGCGCTGCCAGTTTTGGTGCACGAATTGGCGTCAGTTACTGTAATGTTATAGTTTCCAGCGCACAAACCATTAATGTTAGCAGAAGAGGATGTGTATCCGGCAGGGCCTGTCCAATAATATGTCAAGGTACCTCCCCCTCCTGTGATATCAGCATTTATGGTTCCATCGCATTCACCCGGGCAATGCTCATTGGCGGGTGTAAGCGTAATGTTAATTTCGGGTGATTCTTGAATCTGAACCATGGTGCTTCCCGGGCAGGTATCGTTGTCAATGATATTTAGGGTGTAAAACCCTGCACCCAGTCCATCAAATGTTTGTGTGTTGTTTGCATCTTCAATATACTCAACAGGGTTGCCGCCACCGTCTAATAGAATATAATCATAAGGTGATGCACCTCCATTAACAGTAACCGTAAAACTGCCATTAGTTTGTCCTGGACAAACTCCGATATTACTTGTAATATCAAAATATAGAGACGGGCAGCTTCCACAAGAAGGTACCAGTGATGTATCGTTTATGACAAACTCGTTGTTGTCAACATCAACAACCCTGAAAGGAACAACACCCTGATATGAACCTGTAGTTCCTGTTGAATAAGTTGTCCATGTGGTAACATACACTCCGTTGCAGATAGGCGGCATGCATTGTCCCATGGGGCATCCGCTGCAATCAAGCGTTTGGGAAGATGTTTGCCAGTTATAAGGGCCCGTTCCTCCAGAAACAACAAAATTTCCATCAAGATCCTGGCATACATTCAGAGTAGCACATGTTAGAACGGTGATGGTGATTGTGCCGGAACCGCATGGTAAAGTATAAGTGATGGTATGTGTCCCAGGACCTGCGATACCGGGGTCAAAAATTCCGGTTGTGGGGTTAACGCCAGGCCCGCTCCAGGCACCGCCACCGGTGTTTGTTTCCAATTGCACGGAGGGAGCAGTATTACACATAGGTTCTACCGGACAAATATTTGCATCACAGCAATACAAAGTCATTGCAGCACAGGATGACATATTTGCGTGTTGAATGGTACCTGTACGATTGGTAGAATTTAAATCACCTGTAGTTCCGCAGAAAATAACATTGCCCCCGCTTGTTACGCCTACGTCAGAAACCTTATAAGTTGTCGCGATTTCGCTTATGTAAGTCAGGTTAGCATCATATTTCACTATCCTGTCACCAGAGCCTACGTACACATTTCCACACTCATCAATATCAATACCGCTATTACCAACCTGATATCTACCTAAAGAAGTGGTTGACTGTCCTCCAGGTATAGCAGCAGTTGTAATCACAGAGCCATCAGTAAGTGAACGCTTCTGAATTTCTGTGCCATTCTGAGTATAAACAAAATCGCGATTAGCGCGGATGGCCATGATACCCGAATTGCCATTATTAGGACGATAGTTTTCGCATTTATATGCCAGGTTATAACCACTATTATGAGCAAAAATAGTTGGCGAACTTGTCTGACATACAGAAAAATCATCATCAATGGCTCCAATGGTGTCAAGCGTGAGAAAATAATACCTTGAGTTTTGGCTTGAAGTTATTGACCTGACTTCTTCAATGATGGGAGGAAGAGCAAACATAAACCCTGCGCCAACAACTTTAACACTATTAACACTGCCATTGCTGGTATTGACATCAAAAATTGCCCCTTCCAGATTAGTCATATTTCCTGTAGTTCCACCTATAATCATTTTTGTTTGGTCACAGTTAAAAGCAATATTCCAATATTCATCAGTATTAAAAATAGGTGCAGGAGCGCTCCATTCCAGTCCGCCACTAGTATTTATTTTTTGTAAGGCTGCTATGGAACCTGATGTAACAAAACTGTTTCCGGCATTGTCAGTAATAAAAGTGCCTAGCCAGTTGCCTGCGGTATCGTATGGAGTGATATATGTCCATTGGAGAGTTCCGGAAGCATCGTATTTGAGAAGTTTCATTGGCATACAGCCGCCAATTATATATACATTTCCCGCATCATCTTTTTCACATTCCCACACTCCGTTTGAATTTGGCAAAGATGGAGTCTGGGTCCATGGGTCAATAATTACTGTTTTATTTGATTTAAAAGAAGAAATAAAGAATGAAACTGTATTTCCGTTGACAAAAAACTTTGAAGAGATTACATTTGAGTGGTTATCAGCGTAAAAAGTTAAAGGGGCGTGGTCAATAATATCACCGAAAAGAGTAACAATATGAATATCATTATTATCAGATAAAAAGGGTGTTTTGGAATAATTCATTTTAATTGAAGACAAATCTGCCCCGGGATGAAGAATTAGAGAATACTTTATGCCGTCTTCCGGATGAAAAATGTATTCAACATCAATGTTGGGATATAAGTTTTTATAAGTGATTTTTTTATAGGATTTAATGTAATTTATGTTGGTTGCATTACGGTTTTTATCTTCAAGAGTGTAACTGTAGTAATCATGTGTAACTTCAGAAGGGATAATTTCAACATTCGGATTAGCGCCTACCCAGTTCATAGCAACTACATCTGTAGAGTATTCCATTTTCAGGGCTTCCATTTCTCTTAGTTTCCACTCTTCCACAGAGGTAACCATAGCCTCCCTTTTTTTCTCCCGTTTTTCAGCTGACCAGCGGTTTATAAAACTGTATGTTACACCTTTTTTTGTGAAATAGATAACAGAAGAATTGTTGTTATAAGCAAAAAGTACAGGCTCATTGGAACCGTGAATATGGAATTGCCCCTTATTTTCAATAAAAACTTTTTGAGGTTCATACTGTACAGCCCAATCACTGTCTTGAGCAAATACATTCATTGCCAGATATAAAAATAATGTAGTAAAACAAAATGTTTTGAACAATGAGATTAAGATTTTATTCATGTTTATAAAGATTAACGGTTAAAAAATGAAGACAAAACCTTTATTTAAGATAAATTCACTAGCTTACAAATATATAAAAAATTTTAAAAACAAATCTTTGAATATTAAAAAATCAAAAAATTGAATCGTAATTTTATAACATTCCTGTCATTTAAGACAATAAAAACATAATTTTGGTTGTTTAATATTATTAATAATAAAAAATTAAAAAAAATTTTATTATATTTATTTCTTTAAGTAATGAGACACTCATAAGTTTTTTTGTTTTATTTTAATCTTATCTTTGCAAAAAAAATTGTTTTATGAAAAATTGTTTAGTATTGGTTTTAGTGTGCCTTGTTTCGCTTACAAGCATAAAAGCTCAAGATAAAGAAGACATCAAACAAAAATTTAAGGGGAAACTCACTCAGGCCGATCGGATTATTTTGGATGTTTATACGGATATATGGCTTAAATATCCTTCTGACTCCATGAATATTAATAAAATAAACAGAGGCCTTAATTTTTATTATGTTCGCGAAATACCTTTTGGAACAAGTAATTTTAGTTTTGCAGGCGGATTGGGCTTTAGTTTTCAAAATTTATACAGCGATGCCATGCCCATAAATTATACTGTTGATACTGCCGGTGTCAAAACTTTCGGGGGCAATACATATTTTACACCAATTCCGGATTCATCCATTGACAGGGCTCAGGCAATTCATTACCGTAATAATAAGTTTACAGTCGCTTATATTGACATTCCTATTGAATTTCGTTTCAGATTGAAAAATAATTCATTTAAGTTCTATGTGGGTGGAAAATTTGGTGTTATGCTGAGTAATCACTGGAAATACAATGGCGATAACTTTAATGAAAATTATCCAACCCCAACTATGAAAATTAAACAATACAATATTCCCAATGTTAGCCCGATTCGTTATGGTATTACTGTACGTACAGGTTGGAAATGGATACAGGCTTATGCTTATTATTCCTTATCAAATTTGTTTAAAAAAGGCAAAGGCCCCGAAATGTATCCTTTATCTGTTGGGTTAACTATATCCCCTTATTAATCAGTTTATTTTAAAAAGGGTTAGAATAAGAAATACCGATAACCCGATAAGATATCCAAAATAAATCTCTGTAGAAGTATGTGATTTTAATTTCATACGGGCATAAGCTATTATTCCTGATAAAAAAATAGTTCCACAAACAGGAAGTAATAAATTTAGATTCATAATGTTCGAGAAACCTGCAAAAAATCCTGTTAGTCCTCCCGCTCCCGCCATATGTACGCTGATTTTTATTTTGAAATTAAGAATCAAAATGATTATTGAAATAATGCAGGAACCCAGCAGCAAGGTGCTGTAAATACCGGGCAAATGCGTGCTAAGCAACATGCGGTAAACGATGTAATAAATAAGGGAATTAACAAGATATGGATATATCCTGTCCTCCTTATTTTCCATATACATGTTTGCAATGATTTGTTTTCTTTTTAAAATGAGGTAAATAACAAAAGGAATTACTACTGTTGAAAAGAAAAAGATGAAAAATAAGAGCATTTTTGCAGTAAAAGGAAGTATTATTGAAACATAGGTATTGATATTAAAAATAAATAAGAGTGCATAAATAGGTATAAGATTCGGGTGAAATACTAAAGAAATTATTTTAGCAAAAAGCTCTTTCATAGTGGCTTTAAAGTTCTTTTCGAAGCCGTGCAACAGGTATTTCAAGCTGTTCGCGGTATTTGGCTACGGTGCGCCGCGCAATATTGTATCCTTTATTTTTGAGTATTTTAGTCAGCTGGTCGTCTGTTAGAGGTTTTCTTTTATTTTCAGAAGCGATGCAGTCAGAAAGAATTTTTTTTACTTCACGGGTTGATACCTCTTCGCCGGATTCTGTCAGTAAAGATTCGGAAAAGAAACTTTTTAATAAAAAAGTACCAAAGGGAGTTTGAACATATTTACTGTTTACAACACGTGAAATTGTTGATATGTCAAGGTTGACTTTTTCAGCAATATCTTTTAGTATCATGGGCTTCAGTCGTGTTTCATCTCCTTCAACGAAATATTCCTTCTGATGTTCCATGATGGCTTTCATGGTGCGGAAAAGCGTATCGTGCCGTTGTTTTATCATATCAATAAACCACCTGGCGGAATCAAGTTTTTGTTTTACAAAAACGGCAAGGTCTTTCTGCTGGGATGTATTCTTCTTTTTGTTTTGAGTAAGGGTTTCTATCATATCGAGGTATGCCTTGCTGACTCTTAATTCGGGAGTATTTTTTGAGTTCATGCTAAGGTCAAGCTGACCGTCAGTATTGGTGATGTAAAAATCAGGAACGATATATTGATTGGGCTTCGCATTATCTATTAAAGAACTACCCGGTTTGGGATTTAACTGTATGATTTCGTTGATAGCAGATTTTAATTCATCGCCTGTGATATCAAGCTTCTTTTCAATTTTGTCGTAGTGTTTTTTTGTAAACTCGGTAAAACATTTTTGTAATATGGTTTTTGCCAGTTGTGTGGAGCCCGTGAAGTTTTCTTTTCGTTCCAGTTGAATTAGCAGGCATTCCTGAAGGTTGCGTGCTCCTACGCCATATGGTTCGAATTCCTGAATAATTTTCAGCAATTCTTCCATTTCTGGGACAGCGGTATTTATATTATGAGTAAAAGCAAGATCATCAACCATGGCAGGCAAGTCTCTTTGCAAATAACCCGAGTCATCAATGTTGCCAATAATATAACTGGCTATCAGGCGTTGGGGTTCGTTAAGTTTTCGAAGACCAAGTTGTGTCTCAAGAGTCTCATGAAATGTTTGCCCAACCGAAAAAGGAATTTCCTTATGCTCATCTTCATCAGGATTGTATTCATAAGAGTTTAATTTGTAATCAGGAGTGTCGTCTTCTTCAAGATAATCTTCAAAAGAAACTTCTTCCGGGTCTTTTTCGGCCTCTTCAATTTCGTTTTCTAATTCGTCATTTTCATTGTCTTCTTCATCAGCAGGAGTATCAGAGATATCCGGGTTTTGTTCTTCTTCGTCTAAATCTTTTGTGTCGTTTGAGTCTTCAAGGGCTGGATTTTCTTCCAACTCTTCTTTTATTCTTTGTTCCATTGCTGTTGTGGGCAATTGTAATAGTTTCATCAGCTGAATTTGCTGTGGAGAAAGTTTTTGTTGTAGTTTTTGTTGTAGTTTTTGATTAAGCATGATCTTACTGCCGTAGTTTATTTGACGAAAATAATCAATTTCAATTAAAAAAACAAAAAGAAAATTATTTATATCGAATTAAAATTCCGCATTTTTGGGGGTTCTTGGGAAAGGTATTACATCGCGGATATTTGACATGCCTGTCACAAAAAGCATAAGCCGTTCAAACCCCAACCCAAACCCACTGTGCGGTGCCGTGCCAAATTTTCTAGTATCCAGATACCATTGCATTTCTTTATCCGGGATGCCCATTTCTTTCATCCTGTTTAAAAGAGTTTCGTAAATTTCTTCGCGTTGCGAACCCCCGATTATTTCTCCTATTTGCGGAAATAAAACATCCATGGCACGAACCGTCTTGCCATCACTGTTCTGCTTCATGTAAAAAGCTTTGATTTCTTTTGGGTAATCAGTCAAAATTACCGGTTTTTTAAAGTGTTTTTCCACAAGGTATCTTTCATGTTCTGCCTGAAGGTCGTTTCCCCAGGCGTATGGAAACTCAAACGTCTGTTCAGCTTTTTGCAATATGTCAATGGCTTCGGTATATGTGAGTCTGGCAAATTCGCTTGAAACAATCATGTTCAGGCGTTCAATAAGGCCTTTGTCATACATGTTATTAAGAAATTCAAGGTCTGCAGAATAATTTTCAAGGGCATAACGGATGAGATATTTCAGAAAATCTTCTGCAAGGTCCATATTTTCTTTAATTTCATAAAAAGCCATTTCTGGTTCTATCATCCAGAATTCGGCAAGGTGACGGGGAGTGTTTGAGTTTTCGGCCCTGAAAGTTGGTCCGAAAGTGTAAACTAGTCCTAATGCCAGTGCGCCGAGCTCTGCCTCAAGCTGGCCCGACACCGTAAGGTTGGTTCTTTTCCCGAAAAAGTCCTGTATGTAGTCAATTTCTCCTTTTTCATTACGCGGCGGATTACCGACTTCGAGTGTGGTTACCTGAAACATAGCGCCGGCTCCTTCGGCATCAGAACCGGTAATGATGGGAGAATGAATGTAATAAAAACCTCTGTCATTAAAATATTTATGTATGGCAAAGGACATGGCGTGGCGCAGGCGCAGGATGGCTCCGAAAGTATTTGTGCGAGGCCTCAGGTGGGCGATTTCACGTAAAAACTCCATGCTATGGCCTTTTTTCTGCAAAGGATAAGATGCTGCATCGGAAGTGCCGTAAACCTGAATTTCTTTGGCATGAACCTCAACATGCTGGCCCTGTCCGGGAGATTCAACAAGAATTCCATTAACGGATATGCATGCCCCTGTGTTAATGTTTTTTATGAGTTCTTCATCAAATTTTTCAATTTCAGCCACTACCTGAATGCTGTGAATAATTGAACCGTCATTCAATGCAATAAAAGCAAGCTGTTTATTGCCTCTTTTAGATCTTACCCAGCCTTTCAGATTTACCTGTTTCCCAAAATCCTTTAACTCAAGTATATCTTTTATTTTAAAGTATGAAAATAACTCTTCCATCCATAAATTTTTTGCAAAAAAAACACTTTTTATGCTCATTACCAAAATTTAATGCAGCAATATATAGCTACCCGAAAAAGAAGTTATGTTCAATATACCTTGGTAAAGGTTTTTTACAAAACAAAATTTTATAATTTTACACACGATTTTCTGTTATAAAGAGTTTGTTACTCATGACTGTTAAACAAGGGCCATTACTTTCAAAAGTAAATTCTGTCGAAGACTTAAGGAAACTAAGCGTTAACGAACTTCCTGCTTTATGTAAGGATATCAGACAATTTATTATTGATATCACCAGTTTTAATCCGGGGCATCTGGGTGCAAACCTGGGAACTATTGAACTTACCGTGGCAATACATTATGTTTTTAATACTCCTTATGACAAACTGATATGGGATGTCGGGCATCAGGCATACACTCACAAGATACTGACTGGGCGTAAAAATATTTTTCATACCAATAGAAAGTATAAGGGAATCAGCGGTTATCCGCGTATGGCTGAAAGCGAATATGATGCTTTTGGGGTGGGGCATTCATCCACATCTATTTCTGCAGCATTGGGGATGGCAATAGCTTCATCCTTACAAGGAGAGCCAGACAGGAGACACATTGCTTTTATCGGTGATGGTTCTATGACAGCAGGAATGGCCTTTGAGGCAATGAATCACACCGGAGTGTCTAAAACCAACCTGCTTGTTATTTTAAATGATAACGGTATTGCTATTGATAAAAATGTTGGGGCATTGAAAGAGTACCTGATAAAAATTACTACATCACGCTTTTATAACCGTTTAAAACTTAATCTCTGGAATATACTGAGAGGGAGAATTATCAGGGCCATGATCAATAAGTTACTCACGACACTTAAAACTGCCATTGTCAAACAAAGTAATTTATTTGAATCGCTTAATTTCAGGTATTTCGGGCCGGTTGATGGTCATGATGTGATACGCCTTGTAAAGATTTTAAACGGCATAAAAGATATGCAGGGGCCAAAATTGTTGCATTGCATCACTGTGAAGGGAAAGGGCTTTGAGTATGCTGAAAAAGAGCAGACTCGTTTTCATGCACCCGGAATTTTTGACCCTGAAACCGGTGAAGATATTGAAACGTCAGACCAGAAAAAATTTACAAAATATCAGGTTGTCTTTGGAAAAACTTTAGTAGAGCTTGCCGAAAAAAACCCAAAAATTATCGGAATAACACCCGCCATGCTTACCGGAAGCTCAATGTGCATGATGGCGGAGAAATTTCCAAAACGTACTTTCGATGTGGGTATTGCAGAGCAGCATGCTGTAACATTTGCAGCAGGGATGGCCGCTAAAGGAATGTTGCCATATTGCAACATCTATTCAAGTTTTCTTCAACGTGCCTATGACCAGATAATACATGACGTAGCCATTCAAAAGCTTCCGGTTGTTTTCTGTATTGATCGTGGTGGGCTTGTTGGCGAGGATGGCGTTACGCATCACGGAACCTTTGATCTGGCATACCTTCGTTGCATTCCAAACTTGATTGTGTCGTCTCCTATGAATGAAGAAGAGTTCAGGAACCTACTTTATACAGCGCAGTTTACAGAGCTTCCGTTTTCAATAAGATATCCGCGCGCTTTAGGTGTAATGGATAACTGGGAAAAACCTATGCGAAAAATAGATATCGGAAAAGGCAGAAAAATTGCTGAAGGCAACGAACTTGCGATAGTTAGCATAGGTCATCATGGAAATTATGCGTTGAATGTTATAAAAAAACTTAAAGAACAAAACATCGCGGCAGGGCTTTATGATATGAGGTTTTTAAAACCCATTGATGAAGATTTGCTGCATGAAATATTCACTCACTATAAAAAAATTATCACCATCGAAGACGGAACTATTATTGGTGGTTTAGGAACAGCCGTCATTGAGTTTAAAAATAATCATGGATACAATGCTGAAGTCATAAAAATGGGAATTCCCGATCGTTTTATTCAACAGGGAACTCTGATGGAACTTTATACTGAATGCGATTATGACGAAAAGAGCATTTATGAAACAGCAATGAAATTATTAAGCAAGAAATAAGTTTTGCGGTTTAACAGTCTTTTCCGGAAAAAATCCATTCCCGACATACTACGTCATGCAGAGGATTTAAGCAGAGATACCCACAAGCTTAAAAAAAACCTCAACCTTAAAGACCTTACAGCGCTTGGAATTGCCGCTATTATTGGTGCAGGGATTTTCAGCACCATTGGTAATGCTGCCGCCAGCGGAGGGCCGGCAGTTTCATTATTGTTTGTCTTTACAGCTTTTGCATGCGGTTTGTCAGGGCTATGTTATGCCCGTTTTGCTTCTGCCATTCCTATCAGCGGGAGTGCATATACTTATGCTTATGCAAGTTTTGGCGAACTTATAGCCTGGATTATCGGTTGGGACCTTATAATGGAATATGCCGTAGGGAATATCGCCGTGGCAATCTCATGGTCCGATTATTTTATAGGATTGTGTAACGGGCTGCACATTCACATACCTGCATATTTATCAACTGACTTTTTGAGTGCATCACGGGGATATCATACAGCAGTAGAGCAACTTTCGTCAGGCATGTCGATAGACTCCCTGACATCGGGGTTGCGTGAATCATACAATGCATGGACAGGAGCCCCGGAAATTTTTGGTTTGAAAATAATTGCAGACATCCCGGCATTTGGGATAGTTGTGCTTATTTCCACTCTGGTTTACATAGGTATTCGCGAATCAAAAATTGCCAGCAACCTGATGGTTTTTCTAAAATTATTGATTTTATTATTGATTATTGCTGTTGGCGTTTTCTATGTTGATACCGGCAACTGGCATCCTTTTGCTCCTAATGGCGTGTCGGGGGTGTTAAAAGGTGTGGCAGCGGTGTTTTTTGCCTACATAGGTTTTGATGCCATTTCAACAACAGCCGAAGAATGTAAAAGGCCACAGAAAGATTTACCCCGTGCTATTATTTTGTCGCTGGTTATTTCTACGGTTTTATATGTGATTATCAGCCTGATATTGACGGGCATGGCTCCCTATAATGAACTTGCTGTAGGGGACCCCCTTGCTTATGTTTTTCATCGCCTTAATCTTAGGGGCTTTTCCGGTGTCATTGCTGTGAGTGCCGTAATATCCATGGCAAGTGTACTTTTAGTGTTTCAACTCGGGCAGCCTAGGATATGGATGAGTATGAGCCGTGACGGCTTGTTGCCAAAGAAATTTTCAAAACTGCATCCAAAATACAAAACCCCTGCATTTTCTTCTGTAGTTGCAGGATTTCTGGTGGCCATACCCACCTTATTTATGAACCTGACCGAAGTGACAGACCTAACAAGCATAGGTACACTTTTCGCATTTGTCCTTGTGTCGGGCGGAGTGCTGGTGTTGGATAACCCCAAAAAGAATAAACAACTGACATCCGAAAAAGCATTCAAAATACCATATCTAAATTCCAGGTATTTTCTTCCATTAATATGGGTAGCCGTTTTTGCGGCAGTTTATTTTATGAACGAGGTTTTTTTAGAAAGTTTTTTTAGCGTAAAAGGTTTAATAATAAACAAAATACCGCTTATGATTTTTATTATTGTTGCTATTATACTTACATTTTTTGCTGTCAAAAAACAATTTTCACTGATACCTGTACTGGGACTGCTTACTAATTTATACCTCATGACGGAACTTGGCATAACCAACTGGCTTCGTTTTCTGATATGGCTGGTAGTAGGGTTATTATTGTATTTTGTTTACGGTTACAAACACAGCAGACTCACCAAAATCAAAACATAAATACCTGATTTGGCGGTTACAAAAATTATATATATCTTTGTCCTCCAATACAATATAAATTGTTTTGCTTCTTGATGCTTTCATCTTTTGTGTCAATTAAGTAACAAAATATATATCAAAAACAATGCGGGGAAAAATAAAAACAGAATATATCCTTAACTTACTTTTTGTTTTGTTGATGGCTTTAATTATTCCCAATATTCACAGCCAGCCGGGGAATTTTTATCAGAAGAACGATTCTATCTTTTCACTTAAAAAGGATAGTATTCCTCCGGATACGATTATAAAACCTGAATATAACGAATCTATAATTGACAGTGTTATACTTTTCGGTAAACAATTTCTGGGCTTGCATTATAAGTATGGAGGTTATACTTCTCAGGGATTTGATTGTTCGGGATATGTTTCTTATATCTTTAAAAATTTTGGTTATTCTTTCCCGAGATCTTCTTCCGGGATGGCAACAGTGGGGGAAAAAGTAGATATTAAATCAGCACGTAAGGGCGATTTTATTTATTTCAAAGGCCGCAGCACAAAATCCAGTCATGTGGGACATGTGGCCCTGATCATCGAAGCCGACTCAGGCCAGGTGACCATGATGCATTCATGCCATCGGGGGGTGCTGATCGAAAAATATAATGACAGCGATTATTACAAAAGACGATACTTGATGTGCAGGAGGTATCGGTTTTAGTTTGCTGGTTCAAAGTTTTAGCTTTATTTTTTTCTTATCTCGCCACTTTCAGAAATTGATAGTGGCGTTTCAGGAAAATCAGAGTTTGTTAGTTTGATAAGTTGCTTAAGTGCGTTATCTTCTTTATCCATCACCGGCCCGCCTTCTCCGGTTTGCATAATTGAAAAAACTTCTGCTTTCAGAAATTCGCCTTTTTCATCAAGGTGAACAGATATGATAGGAGCAACTCCGTTAGGCCCCTTAAGATTAAAACGTCCGTAAGTACAAAAATTCCCTAGGCTATAAGCAATGAATCGGTTTTTGTAAAGTTCTACAGCCCTGGTAACATGCGGCCCGTGGCCGAACACAATATCTGCCCCGCAATCAACCACCATATGCGCAAACTGGTAAACATTGCCTCTGTCTTCATCATAAAAAATTTCTGTTTGTTTGGTAACATGAGTGTGCGCAGCCCCTTCAGCCCCTGCATGCATTGAAACGATGACAATATCACACAATGAATCCAGTGTATGAACAATTTTTTTAACGGTATCTTCTTTTAATATATCTATGGTTCCCTTAAAAGGAGAGAAACCGCAAAACCCTATTTTTAATCCGTTATGTTCGAAGATTGCTGTCGGGCAGGAGTTCAATCCGGCATAGATGATTCCAGCTTTATCGAGCGCTTTAATCGTTGATTCTCTGCCGGCATTGCCAAAATCTCCGCAATGGTTGTTGGCAAGGTTCAGCATATCAAATCCGGCATCTTTTATAATTCCGGCAAAATATTCCGGTATCCTGAAAGCATAGCATTTTGTTGAATCCTGGCATTTTTTTACAGTTCCACCGCTGTTGAGCAGGCACCCTTCAAGGTTGCCAAAAGTAAGGTTAGAGTTTTTTAAAATGTGTTCAACAGGGTTGAAGATATTTTTACCACTATCAGGAGGAAGGTAATTTGCCGAAGGGAAATTTGTCCCCGGCATGATATCTCCTACAGCTGTTATTACTATAGAATTTTCTTTGTTTTGTCCGGAAGCATTATATAATACCGATAGTATAAGAATTATAAAAGACAAAAGTTTCACTTTCATTAAAAACAAATGTTTTTATGATAACGGCTGAGAAGGACGGGATGCCTGTTCAATAACTTTTTCGTATTCCTCAGGAGTGAGGTCGTTATAGAAATAATTGATAGGATTTATTTTTACCCCGTTTTTAATTATTTCATAGTGGCAATGCGGAGCTACGGACAAACCTGTGCTTCCGACATACCCAATTACTTGTCCTCGTTTGACTTTTTCTCCGGGCCTCACGAGCATTTTACTCATATGTCCGTATAGTGATTGAAATCCGTAACCGTGATTGATGATACAAACAATGCCATACCCTGACTGATTCCCTTTGGGGTTAATTACCACACCATCACCGGTTGCATAGATAGGTATTCCTTTTTTTGCTGCAAAATCAATACCCGTGTGCATGCGGGCGGTTTTATAAACAGGATGAATCCGGTACCCGAACCCCGAAACAACTGTTGACTGTGTTTTAGAAACCGGTTGGATTGCCGGTATGCATAAAAGCATTTTTTCTTTATTTTTAGCCAGCTGAACTATCTCATCGAAAGATTTTGATTGGATGTATATCTGGCGGGATATCATATCCAGGCGGGAAGTAATGTTAATCATCAGGTCTGAATTTTCAAAGCCTTTCAATTCTTTATAACGCATTTCTCCACCATATCCGGCTTTACGAATATTGTCCGATATTGGCTCTGCTTCGAATATTGTACGGTAAAGGTTATCATCACGCGATTGCAGATTAGCAAGTATAGCAGATATCTGGTCCATACGGCCATTCAGAATGGTGTACTGCAATTTCATTTTTTCATTTTCACGTTTCAGCACTTTTTCTTTTGGAGAATCAATAAAGCTATATAAAACCAACATGATGGTTGCCGAAATGACCATACCTGAAGTAAGAATGGAAATAAATTTGATGAACTTATGTTTTACGGAAACCTTAAGTTCTTCGAGTGTTAATGTTTTTGGATTAAAATGATATTTGGTCTTTCCCATCTAAAAAATCATCAGTGAAAGTTTAGAAAAACTCCTAAACATGTAAAAACTGAAGCGCAAAACTAACAAAAAAAATTAAATTTGCATTAAAATAATGCAATTACCCAACGCTTAAACCTTTGATTTAGTATTTATTTTGTTTTTTAAAAGGTCAAATAAAATGTAAGTGTCATTATTAATATTACTAAAATAAACTGCATGAAATCAAAAGAGGTAAGAAACACATTTCTGGAATTTTTCAGGTCAAAACAGCATCAAATTGTGCCATCAGCGCCTATGGTTATAAAAAACGACCCCACCCTGATGTTTACCAATGCAGGCATGAACCAATTCAAAGATATATTTTTAGGAAATGAGCCTGCAATTTACAAGCGTGTTGCCGATACTCAAAAATGTTTGCGCGTGTCAGGAAAACACAACGACCTGGAAGAGGTTGGCCATGACACCTATCATCATACAATGTTTGAAATGATTGGCAATTGGTCGTTTGGCGATTATTTTAAAAAGGAAGCCATAGATTGGGCATGGGAATTACTAACCGATGTATATAAAATTAATGCCGGGGATTTGTATGTTACAATTTTCGCAGGTGATGAAAAAGAAGGGCTTCCGAAAGATGATGAAGCGTATAATTTTTGGAAAAACAGAGTGCCGGAAGAAAAAATATTGCTTGGAAGCAAAAAAGATAATTTCTGGGAGATGGGAGAAAGCGGTCCT
This sequence comes from Bacteroidales bacterium, assembly GCA_023228145.1. Taxonomy (NCBI): domain Bacteria; kingdom Pseudomonadati; phylum Bacteroidota; class Bacteroidia; order Bacteroidales; species Bacteroidales bacterium. The sequence continues at coordinate 195,380 of JALOBU010000001.1, forward strand.
TGCGGGCCCTGCTCCGAAATTCATATTGACCTGCGTAGCGAAGAAGAAAAACATAAAATTGCAGGTAAGGATTTGGTTAATAAAGGAAACCCTTTGGTAATCGAAATATGGAATCTGGTTTTTATTCAGTTTAACAGGAAATCTGACGGGAAATTGGAACCCCTTAAGGCAAAACATGTGGATACGGGCATGGGGTTTGAAAGACTGAGCATGGTTTTACAAAAAGTAAAATCAAATTATGATACGGATATTTTTCAGCCGCTGATACAGCAGATAGCTTTGCTGGCGAATTGCCGATATGGTGAAAACTCTAAAAAAGATATAGCTATCCGGGTAATTGCCGACCACCTGAGAGCTGTTGCTTTTGCAATTGCCGATGGGCAGCTTCCCTCAAACAACAAGGCCGGATATGTGATAAGGCGAATTCTAAGGCGTGCCGTGCGTTATGGATACACATTTCTGGGTTTCAAAGAACCGTTTATGAATAGCCTGGTTAGCATTTTGGCAAGCCAGATGGGCGAAACATTTCAGGAACTACTAACACAAAAAGAACTCATTACAAAGGTAATCGCAGAAGAAGAGTCTGCATTTCTCCGTACACTTGATATGGGAATACATAAATTTGAAAATTATAAAGCTGTAAATAATAGTATTGACGGACGTTTTGCTTTTGAATTATTTGACACGTATGGGTTTCCGGTTGACCTAACACAATTGATGGCCAAAGAAAAAGGATATGTTGTGGATATGGAAGGTTACAATACCTGCCTGAATGAACAGAAAATTCGTTCCCGCCAGGCCGCTACAGTTGATAAGGAAGATTGGGTGGTGGTGCATGAATATGATAGAGAAAGTGTTTTTGTCGGATATGATACCTTGTCGGCAAATTCTAAAATACTGAGGTACCGAAAAATAAAAAGCAAGGGAAAAACTCAGTACCAGTTTGTACTTGACAAAACACCTTTTTATGCGGAATCAGGAGGCCAGATGGGAGATAAAGGCATTCTCCAGTCAGAAAAGGAAACAATAAAAATCGAAGACACTATAAAAGAAAATAACCTTATTATACATCTTGTTTCAGAATTACCTGAACATATTCATGTTAATTTTGAAGCCAATGTGGACAGGAAGAAGCGCCTTAGCACACAAAACAATCATACGGCCACGCATTTATTGCATAAAGCATTAAAAGAGGTTCTTGGAAATCATGTTGAACAAAAAGGCTCGCTGGTAAATGACGAATATTTGCGTTTTGATTTCTCTCATTTTACCGGGCTGACGAATGATGAAAAAAAGGCAGTTGAAAGAATAGTTTTTCAAAAAATTGCAGAAAATCTTAATGTGGAAGCTGCGACTGACGTTCCCTTGGATATAGCCAAAACACAAGGAGCAGTAGCACTTTTTGGCGAAAAATATGGAGATAAGGTCAGAGTAATTTCTATTGGCGAAAGTTATTCCAAAGAGCTTTGCGGTGGTACTCACGTGAAAAATACCGGGCAGATTGGCTTATTTCTTATTACTGAGGAAACAGCAATTGCTGCTGGCGTGAGACGCATTGAAGCTCTCACGGGAGAAACAGCGTATGCTTATATACAGGAAAACTTTATAGAGCCCCTTGAAAAAATAAAATTATCATTGAAAAAAAAATATACGGAACTCCCCGAAACAGTTCATGCTATTATTGAACAAAATAATTTTCTGCGTAAGCAAATAGAAGCTTTGCAGAAAGATAAAGCACAAGGATTGAAAGAAGAATTAAAAACAAAAGTGGAGCAAATTAATGGTGTAAATTTTTTGACATCAAAGACCGGGCTTGACCCGGTAAACATAAAAGATATTGCCTTCGCACTCAAGAATGATATGGAAAATTTGTTTCTTGTACTTGCCAGCGAAAACAATGGGAAAGCTTCTATCACTTTGATGATCTCCGAAAACCTTGTGGAAACAAATAAATGGAATGCCTCCCGGATAATCAGGGATTTGGCAAAAGAAATTCAGGGCGGTGGCGGCGGCCAGGATTTTTATGCAACAGCAGGCGGAAAAAATCCGGAAGGGATTGAAAAAGTTTTTTTAAAGGCAAAGGAATTTGTCAGCGGAAACACCGATAAACAATAATTTTAAGAAATCAGAGTTTCTTTTTTAATATAATTTAATTAAGAGTGCTAATTAGAAAAATACTTTTACAACTCATTGTGCTGGAATTGATTTTTAATAATATCAATGCCCAGGAAATTGGCATCGCCGAGTGGAGGGTGCATCTGCCATACCGCCAGACAATTTCCCTTGATTTTGCCGGTTCACTGGTTTATTGTGCCACCCCATATGGTATTTTTTATTTTGATAAAGAAGATAATACTATCAATCAGATTACAAAAATAAACGGCTTGTCAGATGTTAACATTAGCAAAATAAGATACAGCGAACAATATAAAGCACTAATCATAGTCTATACAAATGCAAATATTGACTTGATTTACGAAAAAAGCATAATTAATATTTCAGACATCAAACGTAAAACCATATTAGGGAATAAAACAATTAACAATATTACCATTTATGGGAATTATGCTTATTTGTCATGCGGCTTTGGTATTGTGGTACTGGATATCCTTCAAAACGAAATTAAGGATACTTATTATATAGGGCAAAACGGCTCATCAATGAATGTGCTTGATGTGGCATGCGATGGCGTGTATATTTATGCAGCTACTGAAAGCGGAATATATAAAGCATCTTATACAAATCCAAACCTTGCCAATTATGCCAATTGGTCAAAGGATACTTCAATGTCCAATCCGAATGGGAAATATAATGTGATTACTATTTTTCAGAATAAGCTTTTTGCAAATTTATCTGTTTCGGGTTATTCAAAAGACACACTTTACGTTAATGATGGTAATGCATGGGCAATTTTTGACTCTACACGCTTTGATGATGTATTCAGCATTCGGGTTGTAAATAATAAAATGCTGGTATCATATAATTATAAAGTGCTGGTTTATAATTCGGATATTCAGATTTTAGAAGATTTATGGACATATAACCCTGATTCTCCTGAGCCTTCAGAAGCGCTGATTGATGGAGATTCATATTATTGGGTAGCCGATAGAACAAAAGGGTTAGTTCGTTATAAAGATTGGAATGCATTTAAGATAACACCTGACGGCCCGGCTACCAACAATGCTTTTGCCATGGATATTGCCGGCAGTGATTTATATGTTGCCGCAGGAAGTGTGAACTCCGCCTGGGGAAATGTATGGAATTACAGCGGAGTGTATTCGTTTATCGGAGGTACCTGGCACACACTTAAAGATTATAACACCGCCTTTGACACAATTTATGATATTATAGACATAGCTGTTGACCCATCAAACAGCAATCATGTTTTTGCAGCTTCTCTCGGTGTTGGATTGGTGGAAATAAAAAACGGATACGTTGTGAATGTTTATGATGAAACAAATTCCCCGCTGGAGCATCCTTATAGTTTTTACAGGTGGCTGGGTATTGGAGGTTTGGCTTTTGATGACAACAATAATATATGGGCGGTGAATTCAATAAGCAATAACTTACTTAAAATGCGCACTCCCGACGGGTCTTGGTACTCTTTCAGCACATTGCCTTATATTTCACAAGCACACGGAGGCGCCATGATGATTGATCAGCATGGACAGAAGTGGATTTTATTAAGAAATGCTGTTGGATTACTCGTTTTTAATGAAAAAGGAACCTGGTCAACAAGTAATGATGATGTGATTAAAGTGCTTACTACAAGCGTTGGCAATGGCAGTTTGCCGAGCAACGCAGTTTATTGCATGGCCGAGGACCTTGACGGAAAAGTTTGGATAGGAACCGATAAAGGTGTCGCAGTATTTTATAATCCGGAAAATATTTCTGACGGCGGAAATTTTGATGCGCAACAGATTACTATTATGCAGGACGGAACAGCCCAGCATCTTCTCGAATTTGAAAGAGTAACCTCCATGGCTGTGGATGGCTCAAATAAAAAATGGTTCGGCACCGAAAAAGCAGGAGTTTTTCTGATGAGTGAAGATGGTCAGGAAGAGATTTTGCACTTCACCGAAGAAAATAGCCCACTGCTGTCAAACACAATTACCAGCATTGCTATTGATGAAAATACCGGCGAAGTGTTTTTCGGCACAGCTAACGGACTGATTTCCTTCAAATGGTATGCAACCAAAGGTGGTGAAACTTTTACCAATGTGTATGCTTACCCCAATCCCGTTCGTGGCGATTTCAACGGAACCATAGGAATAAAAGGTCTGGTAAAAGATGCTACGGTTAAAATAACCGATGTTTCCGGTACTTTGGTCTATGAAACAAAATCTGAAGGAGGGCAGGCGGTTTGGAATGGGAAAAACTTCAAAGGAGACCTCGTTGGAAGTGGCGTGTATTTTGTTTTTTGCAGCAATGAAGATTGTACCGAAAAACTGGTAACAAAAATAATGGTCATCAGGTAGCAGCTTTCACCCCATGCAATGCAAAACCAGGGCTATCGTCCTTAAAACAATCAATTACTCCGAAACAAGCATTATTGTTAAAATGCATACCGAGCTTTTTGGGTTGAAATCGTTTTTGGTACGTGGCGTTAGAAAAAAACATGCAAAAATAAACCCCAGCATCTTACAGCCTCTTTCTTTGCTTGAGGTTGTTTTTTCTAATAAAGAAAATTGCCAGTTACACTCTCCCAAAGAAATATCATCATATTACCAGTTTGTTTCACTGCCTTTTAATGTGTTTAAAAGTTCTCAGGCATTGTTTGTAAACGAACTTGTTTACCGCACCGTAAGAGAAGAAGAACCTAATCCGTATTTTTTTAATTTCCTCACACAAAGTATTATTGCTTTAGACAAAGCTAAAAGTAACTTTCAGAATATTCATATTGCTTTTTCCATAAAACTGACAAGGTATCTTGGTTTTTATCCTTTGGGGAAGTATTGTCCTGAAACACCTTATTTTATTTTAAAAGAAGGCCATTTTGCAAAATACAAACCCGATGATGAATTGTATCTTGACCAGCCTATGTCTCAAACCTTTGATTTTTTGCTTCGGATACCCATAGAAGAATCCGGTTCGGTATCCCTGTCCTCAGACACAAGAAGGAAACTTCTTGAAAATATCATTGCTTATTTTCAGCTTCATTTGATAGGGTTTGGAAATATAAAATCTCTGGATGTGCTTACCCAGCTTTTTCATTCCTGAGTTTTTGTTTATTTTTGAAACTCTTTAATCTTAAAATTATGGATGCATATAGTTTATACCTTGCCGGAAATTTTGTTGAAACTTCCGGAAAAATTAAAATAATTAACCCATATACTAAAGCATGTTTTGCCGAAGCATGTCTTGCCTCTCCCGGTGAGCTTGAACAGGCAGTTCAGGCGGCGCAAAATGTTGAAAAGGTTTTGGCGGAAATGCCATCATACAAGCGATATGAAATTTTAATGCAAATTGCAAAGCTTATCAAGGATGATAAAGACAGGCTGGCTTTTGTGTTAAGTACTGAGGCGTGCAAACCTTTAAAGTCCTCTTTGACAGAAGTTGACAGAGCCGTGCAGACTTTCATTGTCGCTGCTGAAGAAGCCAAAAGGTTGCCAAAAGAATATATCAGCATTGACTGGACAATATCCGGAGCCGGAAAGGAAGGTATGGTTAAATACTTTCCCATAGGGCTGGTGGCTGGCATTGCACCATTTAATTTTCCACTGAACCTTGCCGTGCATAAAATAGCTCCCGCCATTGCGGTAGGATGCCCGATTATTCTCAAGCCTTCTTCCTTAACCCCTTTGTCAACGCTGGAATTGGCTAAAATCATTGATAAAACCGACTTGCCTAAAGGCGCGCTTTCTATTTTACCGATGGACAGGAAAACAGGGAATTTGCTGGTGACGGATGAACGATTTAAATTACTGACTTTTACAGGATCTCCCGAGGTGGGCTGGAAAATGAAAAGTGAGGCGGGTAAGAAAAAAGTTGTATTGGAATTGGGTGGCAATGCCGGCGTGATTATAACAAAATCAGCTGATGTTGAAAAAGCAGTTACTAAATGCGTGGCAGGTGGTTTTGCTTATTCCGGGCAGGTTTGCATCCATACACAGAGAATTTTTGTACATAAAAATATTTTTACTGATTTTACACAAAAATTTGTTGAAAAAACAAAACTACTCAAACAAGGCCCATCGGAAGACCCTGCTACAGATATTTCTGCACTGATAAATGAAGAAAATGCCATACGAGTGGAATCATGGGTCGCCGATGCATTAGCGGGAGGAGCTGAACTGTTGTGTGGTGGCAAACGTAAGGGCGCTTTTTTTGAACCCACTGTGCTGACTAACACTCATAATAAAATGAATGTCTGCTGTTGTGAGGTATTCGGTCCTGTGGTTGTGATTGAGCCGTATGACGATTTCAAAAAAGCTGTTGACGAAATTAACAACGGGCGTTATGGGCTTCAGGCAGGAGTGTTTACCGACAGCATTACTGAAATGGATTATGCATTTAATAATATTGAAGTCGGTGGGTTGATGATAAACGATGTGCCGACATTCAGAACCGACCACATGCCTTATGGCGGAGTAAAAGATTCCGGTTTAGGCAGGGAAGGCGTAAAATATGCCATTATGGATATGATGGAACCGCGCCTGATGGTGAAATAAATTATGATTTAATGTGCTTCCAGCCAGTTCATTCCTGAACTCATTTCAATTTCAAGAGGAACACTCAATTCATAAGCGTTTTTCATCTGTTCTTTTATAATTTCCAAAACAGCTTCCTTTTCGGGCTTGTAAACATCAAACACCAATTCATCGTGAACCTGCATAATCATGCGGCTGCGAAATGAATTTGCGGAAATATCTCTGAAAATTTTTATCATGGCAATTTTGATGATATCCGCCGCAGAACCCTGAATGGGAGCATTTATCGCATTTCGTTCGGCATAACCTCTTACCACCGCGTTGGCAGAATTGATATCCCGCAGATAACGTCTGCGCCCTGAAATTGTTTCTACATATCCTTTCTTTCTGGCTGATGCTATGGTATCTTCCATGTACTTTTTTATAGCAGGATATTTTTTAAAATATTGCTCAATGATTTCTGCCCCTTCTTTACGCGGGATATTAAGCCGTTCCGACAGTCCAAAAGCTGAAATGCCGTAAATGATGCCGAAATTCACCATTTTGGCATTGCGGCGCTGCTCTTTGGTAACATCGGCTAAAGCGACATTGTAAACCTTTGATGCCGTTGCGGCATGAATGTCATGGCCCTGTATAAAATCCTCTATCATATTGTGTTCATCGCTGATTGCAGCGATGATTCTCAGTTCTATCTGAGAATAGTCGGCTGAAACCAAAATATAATCTTCATTGCGGGGAACAAATGCTTTACGGATTTCGCGTCCTTTTTCTGTCCTGACTGGAATATTCTGGAGATTAGGATTGTTTGAACTTAAACGTCCTGTTGCTGCAATGGCCTGATTGTAAGAGGTGTGAATTCTGCCGGTGCGGGGGCTGATGAGTTCGGGTAAAGCATCCACGTAAGTAGATTTGAGTTTAGTAAGTGAACGGTAATCCAGAATTTTCTGAATAATTGGATGTTTGTTTACGAGTTTTGTCAAAACATCTTCTGCGGTTGAAAACTGTTTGGTAGCGGTTTTTTTTGGGTTCTCGATGATTTTCATGTGTCCGTATATCACATCACCTAACTGTTTGGGCGAAGCAATATTAAATTCCACTCCTGCAAGTTCAAATATTTCTTTTTCTAACAATTGAATTTCAACAAGTAGTTCAGCGGAATAATCGTTCAGCGCTTTTTTATCAAGCTTCACACCTTCGGTTTCCATAGATGCCAGCACAGGAATCAGGGGTATTTCAATTTCTTTAAATAATTTTTCAGCGCCAACTTTTTTGAGCTCCGGTTCCAAAACAGTTTTCAACTGATAAGTAATATCCGCATCTTCAGAGGCATATTCTTTTATCTCTTCAGCGGGCACCAGCGCCATCGAAAGCTGGTTTTTGCCTTTCTTTCCAATCAATTGCTCGATAGGGACAGGAGAGTAATTCAAATACGACTGGGCCAGATAATCCATATTGTGCCTCAGATCAGGTTCTATCAGGTAATGCGCCATCATGGTGTCGAACATCGGGCCTTTCACATCAATGTCATACCACTTTAACATTTCCATGTCGAATTTGATGTTTTGACCTATTTTCAGCGAATTGGGATTCTCAAATATGGCCTTGAATTCCTGAACCTGCTCGTATGTTTCATGATACTCTTTTGAAAGCATTACATAATATGCCTTGTGTGGCTCCATGCAAAACGATATTCCCAGCAATTCAGAAGAATTTGGGTCAAGGCCTGTGGTTTCTGTGTCAAAACAAAACTCATTTGCAGTTTCCAGTATCTTTATCAGGGTTTCTCTTTTTTCTTTTGTATCCACAAGAATATATTCGTGCGGAGTGTTCTGGATATTATTTAAAGAAGTTTCTGAAATATTTTCCTGTTTTGTTGTTGCTGATATTTCGCCAAACAAATCCGGTTGTTGTTTTTTAATCAATTCCGATGTTTCCTTTTTTTGTAAAGAAATATCAGTGAAAACACGTTTTGCAAAAGTTCGCATTTCTAATTCCTCAAGCAGTTCTTTTAGTTCTTGTTCGTGCGGATGTTCGAGGATAAGTTTGTGTTCTTCAAAAGCAATAGGAACATTAAGAATGATGGTGGCAAGTGCTTTTGATTGAATAGCTAGTTCCTGCCCGGCTATCACTTTTTGTTTCATTCCTTCAGGACTTATGGAATCTATGTTTTTCAAAATATTTTCCAATGAGCCAAATTCGCTGATGAGTTTTTTTGCCCCCACTTCTCCAATGCCCGGTATGCCCGGAATATTATCGGATGCATCGCCCCAAATGCCCAGAATATCTATCAACTGCTCCGGTTTCTGAATTCCGAATTTTTCACAAACCTCTTTTACGCCCATGATCGAGGGCTTATCGCCAAAGCGAGCCGGTTTGTATATCAATACATTTTCGCTTACTAATTGCCCGAAATCTTTATCAGGTGTTACCATAAAAACTTTAAAATCTTTTTTCTCGGCTTCTTTGGCAAGGGTGCCGATCACATCATCTGCCTCGTAACCTTCCACAAAAAGTGTTGGAATGTTAAATGCTTCCACCAGCCGGTAAATATAGGGAATAGAAGCCGAAAGGTCTTCGGGCATTTCCTGGCGGTTGGCTTTGTATTCAACAAAATCTTCATGTCGCAGAGTCGGCGCCATGGTATCAAAAGCTACTCCTATATGTGTTGGTTTTTCTTCTTTTAAAAGTTTATACAGTATGTTAGCAAAACCGTAAACCGCGGAGGTATTTATTCCTTTTGAGTTGATGAGTGGACGGTCTTTGTAAGCATAAAATGCCTGGTACATCAGCGCCATAGCATCTATAAGGTAGAGTTTTTTTTCTGAGGACATGAGAAAGTATTTATTTAGTGTAAAAGTAAGTAAAAAGTTTTGGAGAGAGGTGGGTGGGTGGTATTTTTAGGGGAATAGGCTGTTAGACTATTAGGCTGATAGGTATTTAGGTGAATAGGTGTTTAGAGGTGATTAGGTAGATAGGAATGGTTAGGGTTTTATTTTAAATGATTTTCTATTTGATTTTTTCTGCGTCAATCTGCGAAATCCGCGGGAAATAATATTCTTTCTTTTACTCACGCAGATAACGCTGATTATTGCAGATAAGGCCTGATGCCGAAGGCGTCCAATATGAATATAGCACGCAGTGCGAACAACAAGAAGAAAGTCATAATAAGGACACTGAAGGTGTCCAATATATTAATAATGCTTCATTATTGATTAAGCAACACTGTGAACTCTGTCAAAACACTGTGGCGCTCTGTGGTTAAACAAGCTTTTTTTTATAAACCACAGAGGAAAACAGAGAAAAAAATGAGTTACACAGAGTTTAGGGAAAGAGTTGCTTGCATATACCAGCATTAAGTGTAAAAACAAAGAAGTCAACTATAAAATTATGAATACATAATTATAGAAATGAAAAAGAATAAAATTCCGGAATATTTGCAAATCATACTAACTTAGCAAAAGCAATTTAATGAATATTAATTAAATATTATGAAGCGTTTGCTTGTTTCAGGCTTGTTTGTTTTATGTTCAATTGGATTGTACGCTCAGGACAGTATTCCGCAAAAAGAAATAACTCATAATATCGCAGTAAATGCGTATTTTGATTTTACAAAACAAAGTTTTCTGCCTTTCTTCTCTCTTGCTTACGATTATAACAAATTTTCGATTGAAGCCCGCTACAACTATGATATAACAGAAAACTTTTCATTGTTTCTCGGAGCTGCTTTGTATAAAAACAATTGGAAGTTCAGAATAATGCAAGGGCTTACTTTTGGGAAGGATAATGTGGGTATTTGCATTTCTCCGGTAACAGTTTATGATGGCGATAAAATATATTTTTACAACAACCCTCAACTGACAATCAATATAAAAAATGTCCCGACTTATTTTTCACATTGGGCTGAAGTGTATTATAAACCATTGGATTTTTTCTGGCTTGGCATAGCCGACCGGCTTTATTTTGATTCGGAAATAAGCGATGTTACCTTCGGCCCTGTGGTTTCTTTTAATTACAGGGGATTTTTTATAAATCTGAACTATTGGGTTCCGCTAAAAATAACTGAAAACAGGGTCACTGTTTTACTTGGTTATGAAATGGATTTTGTGCGCTTAAAAAAAGTTAAAGCAAAAAACTAAAAAAACCATAAGCAAAATCATGTTGAAAGTGTCTGATTTTTTCTGCGTCAATCTGCGAAATCCGCGGGAAATAATATTCTTTCTTTTACTCACGCAGATAACGCTGATTATTGCAGATAAGGCCTGATGCTGAAGGCGTCCAATATGAATATAGCACGCAGTGCGAACAATAAGAAGCATCATTTTGCCCGGTTATTTCTTTTTCGTATGAAGGATTTTATTTTAATCTTTATTTCTGGTTTCCACTAACAACCGTTGTATCCGGAAGTACATTTATGCCGGGATACGAAAGATGTTTGTAATTTTATTTGGATTGTGTCGGGAAGACTGACTTATGTGAAAGCTTACGGGCAGTTACTCCAGCACTCACTATACTTAACTCTTTAGTTCTTCCAGCAAATTCTTCGCCCCCCTCCATATCGGCATGGAACGTTTGCGCCAGAAAAAATATCCAATAAGCCCGGAAATAAACATGATACCCCAGTAAACCGCTTGTATCACGAGTATTTTTGTTAAGGGTTCCGCTTCAAAATATTTATGATGTTCGTAGGCATTTAATGTAATGCCAACACTGATGAGTATTACGACTATAAATACCGGGTACCATCTTTTATTGAAAAAACGGTATCTTTCTTCGGTCTTCTTGAGTACGTTAAATAACGGCAGGGTGTAGTCGAGGTTTTTATAGGTTTTATACTGCCATCTGAAAAACCATGTCCCGATAAGAAATGCAAGCACATAAAATGCTCCCGATATTCTGTCCACGCCGCTTATTTCGGGGTCGGGGTTGATGATAAACAATGCCGCATAAAAGATGGTGCAGGCAAGATATACAAAAAACATTCCCCGCATTAACTTGCGGTTGCGTTTGTCTTCGCGCTGCATGCGGTTTATAAAATTGTCAATGTTGATGGACTGAGTATTTATATTGTTATTTTTCATAATCTTCTCCTTTCATCATAACTTTTAATTCTTCGCGGATACGGTGTAGTTTGGTTCGTACATTTGGCTCCGTAATTCCTATAATGTCAGCCATCTCACGCGTTGATATTTTTTCAATGGATAGTGTTATTAAAAGTTTGTCAATCACATTCAGCTGGTTTATCACATTGTGTAACGACTCAATCCTTAGCTCTTTCTCAATTTTTTCTTCTTTGACGTCTTCATCCATCAATTGCCTGAAATTGTTTTTATCCAGTGACAGGTTAAATTCCGAACGGCGATTCTCTTTCATAATGTAAGTGAGGGAAGTGTTGACTGCAATACGGTAAACCCATGTACTGATGGCTGCATCGCCGCGGAAACTATCCAGACTTCGCCAGACATTTATCATTACCTCCTGCTGTAAATCCTTGATATCTTCCTCCGAACGGGCATAGTGCCTGCATATATTCCAGATGCGCTGCTGCTGTTCTTCCACAAGTTTCCTGAATTTTTCCTCTTTCGGGTTCATGGTGGTTCAGTGTTTGAGCATAAGATATTGCATCGGGGAAATTGTTACATTTTATGAGATAAAAAGTAAAATTAAATAAAAACTAAAACTATCAATGAATGAAACACACAAAAATTCGTTTGATTAATGAAATTTTTTTATTTTCGTATTATTAATAAAAAATTCAAATAATATGAAACAATTAGTAAAATTATTTTTAGTGGCATTATTGATAATAACTTCTTTTTCGGCTTGCAAAAAATACGAAGATGGCGATACATTCAGCTGGTTTGTAAAAATGTACATCGTTAATGACTGGAAAATCGAAAAAAGGTTCCTTGTTAATTCCGGCGTGGATATCACTCCAACCAACAATTACTGGATTAAATTGTCAAAAGATTACAGATATACAGAATATCAGGCCGACACAGTTTCATCCGAAGGTTCGTGGACACTGGATGGAGAAAAAATGGAATTCATCGTTGTCCCTGATGAATATTTTGGAGGAATGGCGCAACTTGGTTTTGTATATGACATAATCAGGCTGGAAAATGCAAGGTTCCGGATAAGGGAAAAAGCAATCAATCCCACAGAAACACATTATATTCCAAAATAATTTAGAAATCACAGACAGTTTATTGCTAGCCGATGCCGTAGGCATCGAATATTTATAAATGCTTAAAATAAAAGCTGTGACAACTCCGTCGGAGTCGAATAATAAGATAATAAATTAATTATTGTGCTGTTGAAAGTATAACTTCCTGACGCTCAGATTGAGGTCGAAATCTGAACCGTCTCAAACCTGATACGTTCTTATAGCTATTGGAACGGCTCAGTCTGATTGTAAAAATTAATAATCGGCTAATCCAAAATAGTTTTTGAAAACGAAAAATATTTTTTATATGATATACGGTTTGCAGATCCGACAAGGCCTTTAATCATATTATGTAAAACTTATCAACAATTAAAAAATCAAGTATCTTATTTTTTAATTTTACTGAACATTTTTGCAAGTTATTATTATGATAAATTTCACTCATTTACACGTTCACACACAATATTCCATTCTTGACGGCGCCGCAGGCATTGAAGCCCTTATCGAAAGAGCGAAGGAGTTGGGAATGCGAGCCATAGCCATCACCGATCATGGCAATATGTTTGGAGTTAAAGAATTTCACAGTGTTGCTACAAAAAAGGAAATACTTCCCATTATCGGTTGTGAAATGTATGTGGCAGCCAAAAGCATGGTCGATAAAACCGGTACTGAAGACCGCGCCGGTTACCACCTTATTTTGCTGGCAAAAAACGAAACAGGATATAAAAACCTTTGCAAACTGATTTCTTACGCATGGATTGATGGCTTTTATTATAAGCCACGTATTGACTGGGAATTGCTGAAAAAATATCATGAGGGATTGATTGCTTCCACCGCCTGCCTGGCCGGAGAAATACCCGCTTACATATTGAATAACGATACAGCAAGCCTGGAGCAGAAAATCTCAGATTTTAAAGAACTCTTCGGGGATGATTTTTATTTTGAACTGATGAGACATAAAACAAGTATCCCCAAATACGATAATGATGTATTTGTGAGGCAGGAAATTGTAAACAACGCCCTGATAAACCTTTCACGCAGACATCAGGTGAAGCTTATCGCCACCAATGACGTGCATTTTATTAAAGCCGGCGATGCGCAAGCGCATGACCGACTGTTGTGTATCAATACGGGAAAGCTGGTTTCTGATACGAACCGGATGGAATACACCAAACAGGAATACCTGAAAAGCGCCGAAGAAATGATGGAGCTGTTTGCCGACATTCCTGAAGCCCTTGAAAATACCAATGAAATAGTAGAAAAAATAGAATCATATAAATTAGAGCATAAACCCATACTTCCTGATTTTCCACTGCCTGAAGGATACAGCGGTACATACGAGTACTTAGAGCACCTGACGTATGAAGGAGCCAGAATGCGTTATAAGGAAATTACTGACGAGATAAAAGAACGTATTGAATATGAGCTTTCAGTAATTAAAGAAACCAAATTTGCAGGATATTTTCTGATTGTTAATGACTTTATTTCAGCAGCACGCAATATGGGCGTTTGGGTGGGGCCGGGGAGAGGTTCTGCCGCCGGCTCGGTAGTGGCATACTGCCTGAGAATAACGGACCTGGATCCATTGGAATATGGTTTGCTTTTTGAGCGATTCCTGAACCCGGAACGTTTTTCAATGCCTGATATGGATATTGATTTTGATGAAGACGGGCGGGAAAAAGTTATACAATATGTGATTGATAAATACGGCGAATCCAGAGTTGCCCAGATAATTACGTTTGGCACTATGGCTTCTAAAATGGCTATACGGGATGTCGCAAGAGTTGAAAACCTTCCCTTGCAGGATGCTGATCGCCTGGCTAAAATGGTTCCGGCGAAAGCAAAAGACCTTAAGGAAGCCATTAATATGGTTCATGAGTTAAAAAGCGCAAAAAACTCCAACAACCAGTTAATATCGAGAACGATGAAATATGCCGAGGAACTGGAAGGATCTGTAAGGCATACAGGAACACATGCCTGCGGAATTATTATCGGTAAAAATGATTTAATTGACCATATCCCTTTATGCCTGCAGAAAGATTCAAAATTGAGAGTTACACAATATGAAGGAAAACATGTGGAATCGGTCGGCTTGTTAAAAATGGATTTTCTTGGGCTGAAAACTCTGTCTATCATTAAAGATGCCATTGAAAACATTAAACATTCAAAGGGTATTGAGATAGATGTTAACCAGATTCCTCTTGATGACGAAGAAACATATCATTTGTTTAGCAAAGGGAATACCACAGGTATATTTCAGTTTGAGTCGGATGGCATGAAAAAGCACCTGCGTGAACTAAAACCCAACCAATTTGAAGACCTTATTGCCATGAATGCCCTTTACCGCCCCGGGCCTATGGAACATATACCCAGTTATATAAAACGAAAGTTCGGAAAAGAAAAGATAGTATATGACCATCCGGTGATGGAATTAATATTAACCCCA
The DNA here is from genome assembly GCA_023228145.1 of Bacteroidales bacterium. Classification (NCBI taxonomy): domain Bacteria; kingdom Pseudomonadati; phylum Bacteroidota; class Bacteroidia; order Bacteroidales; species Bacteroidales bacterium. The sequence continues at coordinate 210,639 of JALOBU010000001.1, forward strand.
ACCTACGGAATAACTGTTTATCAGGAGCAGGTGATGAATCTCTCACGTGAGATGGCAGGCTTTACAAGAGGCGAAGCTGATATCCTCAGAAAAGCAATGGGTAAAAAAGATAAAAAACTCATGAACACGCTTAAGGAGAAATTTTTTACCGGCTGTAATAACAATGGTATTAAAGATGCCATCGCAAAAAAAGTGTGGTGTGAATGGGAATCTTTTGCTGAATATGCTTTTAATAAGTCACATTCGGCATGTTATGCGATAACAGCTTACCGTATGGCGTATCTGAAAGCTCATTATCAGAATGAATTTATGGCTGCCGTGCTGAGCCGGAATGTGTCGAATATTGAACAAATTACATTTTTTATTGACGAATGTAAAAAGCTGAATATCACTGTTCTTGGGCCTGATATCAACGAAAGCCAGACACATTTTATAGTGAACAGCAAAGGCGAAATACGTTTCGGCTTGGCAGCCATTAAAGGTTTGGGCAATGCCGCCGTTGATGCTATCATCACTGAACGGAAAAACGGTTACTTTAAAAATATTTTTGACTTTTTGAACCGTGTAACATTGCGTACGGTGAACAAAAAAAGCATTGAAGCCCTCGCTATGGCAGGAGCTTTCGATAGTATGGGGATACATCGTGCACAGTTTTTTTATAAACTCCCCAATGAGGATATTTCTTTTCTCGAAAAACTGATACGTCATATATCTTTGGTTCAAAACAAACAAAATACCATGCAGCAATCGCTCTTTGGCGAAAGCGACGACTCGGCCATCCCAGAGCCGGAGTTGCCTGTTTGTGAACCCTGGGGCACTATTGAACAACTAACTCACGAAAAAGAAGTCATAGGTTTTTATATGTCGGGACACCCTCTGAATGATTACCGCATAGAGATGGATGGCTTCACAAATTTTAAATTATCACAGAATGAACAGCTTGCCGATTTTGCTGGCCGTGAAATACGATTTGCAGGCATGATAATTTCCGCCACACATAAAATTGATAAAAACAACAAACCTTATGGTTTTTTTGAAATAGAAGACATGAGCGGCTCGCTGAAGCTAAATCTTTGGTCGGAACAATATGATAAATACAAGCATTTGCTTGAAATAGGCAAATGCATTTTTGTTACCGCCAAAGTTGACAGGAGATATTGGGACAACTCCAAAAAGAAAGACCCCGAGTATGTTCCCGAATATGAAATACGGGTAGGGTCTGTTGAGCCTATGTACAACCTTCTTGAGAAAAAAACCAGGGCGGTTACTCTTTATGTTCCTTTAGAAATAATTCAGGATGAATATATTGAGAACATACGCAATATCATGGATAATAACTCGGGGAAAGCTGACCTGACTGTTCGTATTATTGATGAGGAAGGAAATTATTTTATTGATATGATTTCAAGAAAACGTAAGGTATCGGGAGAAGGCTTTCTGAAAGGGATTGACTCTTTGAAAAATATAAAATATAAAATCAACTGAGCAGGATAAAAGTTTTGCCTGAGCTTATTTCACACACATTTTATTGATAATTTCTTTGTGTTGGGGAAAATCTTCCAAAAGATTTGATTTTTTTGCCAGCTCAAAGTCATGAAAATCGAAGCCGGGAGATACAGTACAACCTATCAGTGAAAAAGTATCCGGCTGATTTACTTTTGCCGCAAACCAGTATCCGTTGGGGATGACAAGCTGAAGTTGTATATTATTGCCAGCATCGCAGCCTAAAAATTCTTCTCTTAAACGGCCATTTTTATCAATGATATAAACACTTAAAGAGGACCCGTAATAAAAATGCCAGATTTCGTCGGATTTCAGGCGATGAAAAGCAGAAACCTGCCCGCTTTTTAGCAGGAAATAAATAGAAGTGGACATGTTGCGTTTGCTGGCATATCTGTCGGGGAGGGTATCGGCATGTATTGTTTCGGGAGAACGGTAAACTTCTCTGTAATAGCCTCCTTCGGGATGAGGCTGTAATTGTAGGTAATCAATCCAGAAATCAGCATTAATGTTCATTTGCAGCGAACTTTTATTCTGTTTTGTTTTTTGACTTTCTTTGTTTGGGTTTTTTCTTAAAAGTGTATCTGTCGGGTAAATATTTTTCGTTGAAATAATATAGCAGTCGCAATGTTATGGCTGTATTGTACTGTTTTCTTGACCATGGCTCTACAATTCCCGGATTCGGGTCATAATACCTGGTTCTGACTTTAGCTAAAGAATAAGAATACCGTATGTTGAATTTAAGATGTTTCCAGATGCGGAAACGCAGGTCGGCGATAACTGCAAAATCGTTTTTTGTTTTATATGTTATTTCCGGGCGGTTCCATTCCTTAACAATATTCCATTCTTTTTCTTTAAATGTAACCATGCGCCCCCATGAAAAGCCCACACCTATTGTCCATGTGTTGCGGTCTTCAAAATGTACCATCACAGGTGCAGTAAGATAATTCCACTTAAGTGAATAATAAGGGAGTTGGAGTGAGTCCACCGGCGATGGGGGATATTTCCGGTAAGAGCCTTTTTCGTCATACAACACTTCTACACTAAAAGAAAACCTGTGGCCGAGAGGGAAAATAGCACCAACCCCCACGCAGGCGCCAACTTTATTAAAGCCATACACTTCATCGCCATCCACCTGCGACAAATTGATGCCTGCAATAGCTACGCCCTTTATGTTCATGTCAACCTTTATAGGTTGTTTTTCTTTTGGGGTTTCCTGTGCGGTGAGATTGCAATACGCAGTTAGCAGCAATAGCAAAAAAAATATTTGAGGCATGAATTTCATTACAAGGTTATATATGCAAAATTAAGTGTTTCGGCTTTAAGTGTGTCAATAAATTTTATAAAACGCAGAAATTGCAAAAAAATTCACTACATTCTCAGCTCACTTGGATTACAAATCCGAACAAGCAGAACACAAAAGGGTTTTATTTTTTTAATTTATCCATATAAGCTTGTGGAATATCAATTCCAAGCCGGCGTGCCGTCTCCAGATCTTCTATCATTTTTGTTTTATCTCCTGCCGATTCATACAAAAACGCCCTGTTCTGATAAAACAGGCCCTGCTTCGGATTGATGTTGATAGCTGTATTGAAATCTTCCAAAGCTCCTTTGTAGTCTTTGATGTTTGCCTTGCATAAAGCTCTTAAATTGTAAGAGTCTGCGTCATCGGGAACCAACTCCAGGTAAGTGTTCAGGTCGGCGATGGCTTTTTCAAACTCATGTGCGTTGTAAAAGGTGACAGAACGGTTGCGCAAAGCGTTTTTACTTTTCGGGTTGATTTTTAAAGCGGTATTAAAATCTTCCAGAGAAAGTTCGGGTTTGTTCAGGAATCCGTGAGCCGCGCCGCGGTTTGAATAGGTTTCCGCATCCTTATCCCCCAGCTCTATAGCCATGTTGAAATCTTCAAGGGCTTTGTCGTACATCTTTCTGTCGGTGTATATTTTTCCCCGCGACACATAAGCCGTGGTGTTGTCAGGGCTCACCTCAATCAAACGGGAATAATCATTAAAAGCTAGGTCGGTGTATTCCTTGGCACGGGCGTAGTTTCCTTTTTCGGCCAGCAGTTTGGCTTCATCGCGATAAAAATTTCCCCGGTTGCGGTATGCCAGCTCCGACCTGTTGTCAAATTTCAGCAGCTCTGTGTACATGCTTACAGAGTTTTTCCATGTTCCGGCGCGCAGGTGTGTCAAAATACCGAAAAACAAAAGGTAGGCGATAAAAAAAACGAACACCACACCGGATTTAATTTTATTCTTTTCAATAAGCGTATCCGCAAAAACAGCCATCATAAAAAAAATTCCGATACTTGCCATATACATATAACGGTCGGCCATCACCACTTCCCTGACAGAGATAACCTGCAATACCAGCGAAAATAAAATGTTAAAGAAAAAAAACAGCCCCCCGAAAAGAATATATCGTTGTTTCTTTTTTACGGCAATTATCCAAAGAGCTATTATAGCAACAACAATTAAAGGATATAAAAAGTATATGTAGCTTATGTTTTTCAATGAGGGATATGCATAAAACATGGCTAGCTTAACAGGGATGAGCGTTTTAAAAAGATAATTGCAGATAGCATAACATGCATAAATAATTCTTTCAAAAAAACCGAAAGGAGTGGCATTGAATTCATTGAACGAGCGTGCGGCGGCTAATGCAATAAGCCCGCACACTATGGATATAACAAAATAAGGTATTTTTTCGAGCAGCACTTTTTTGCTCAGCAGTTTTCTTCCCAGATAGAGGTCAATCGCAACAACGGCCAGTGACAGGGCAACGGATTGTTCTTTGCATAAAAAAGATAAAACAAACAACAATAACGAAATAACAATAAATTTTTGTTGTGCTGTTCGGACATACCTTATGTACATTATTAATGACAACAGGAAAAAAATGCTGTATCCTGCGGTTTTAAAAACAGCTGCCGACCATGCCACTGCTTCCACCTGTATGGTTGCCAGGCCAAACAGTGCCGCTGTTATTATGGAAATTCTAAAATTTTTTCCCAGTTCGCGTATCAATCTGAATACCAGAAACACAACCGCCAGATGAAGCAAAAGCCCGCTAATGTTAAATAAAAACGGTTTAAACCCTGATATCATGTGCAGCAATCCATATATCATAGTGGGTATTGGAGAATATTGAGCGTAATAAAAACTGCCGAATATTTCAGGGATATTAGAAAAACTGAAATTTTTTACCAGCGGGTGATTGTAAATGTAAAGGTCGTCATCATAATTAATGAATTCTTTGTTAAGAACCGGGAGGTATGCCATGAAAACAGCTATGAGCAAAAGGGCTACCAACAGCATGTGTTGACGGCTTTGGTTTAATGGCTGTTTTACAGGCCTGACAGGCTGTGTTTTATGCTTTTGCCTTTTGGGGTCTGTTTTTTTATGTTTCTTTTGTTTTCCGCCCATAGAAAAAAACACTTTCAGAAAACAAATTTATAGAAATAATTAATTTGAAGCGGAAATAAAAAAGCCGGTCAGACCGGCTTTTTGTGTGACAATAATATTGTTATGCTTTCTTTGTTTTGATACGCATCTGGAAAAACGTACGGTAAACAAAATACAAGGCGATAATAAAAAATACGCTACCAATGATAGTTGCATATTGCCTGAAATTTTCCGAAATGGCTATTTCCATGGCAAGCAGTCCAAACAAGGTGGTGAATTTGATTATCGGGTTTAATGCTACAGAGGAAGTATCTTTAAAAGGGTCTCCGACAGTGTCACCAATCACGGTAGCATCATGCAAAGGTGTTCCTTTTTCTTTCAGGTCCACTTCCACCACTTTTTTGGCATTATCCCATGCGCCTCCGGCATTGGCCATGAAAATTGCCTGAAACAGGCCAAACACGGCTATTGAAATCAGATAACTTACAAAAAAAGATACGGGTGCTGCCAGGTCCAGTTTTTCATTGGCGTCTGTTGTGCCTGAAATATCACCGGGAGATGAAAAGAATGCAAAAGCCAGCGCAAAAGCGAATATGCCGATGAAGATGTTGAACATGCCGTTTTGGGCGTATTTGGTGCAAATTTTTACGACTTCTTTGGATTTTTCAACGGAAGCCTTTTTAGGAGCATCAGGGTCGAGGTTGATGTGTTTTTTGATGTATTCCACAGCGCGGTAAGCCCCGGTGGTAACAGCCTGCATGGATGCTCCCGAAAACCAGTATATCACTGCGCCTCCGGCAATAAATCCGAGGATTGAATAAGGGTTCAGGAGGTTCAGAATTTCTTCGGGTTTAATCCCTAATACATTATTAATAACAAGTATGAGTGAAAAAATCATCGTGGTGGCACCTACTACAGCGGTCCCTATCAATACAGGTTTTGCTGTTGCTTTAAATGTGTTTCCGGCACCGTCGTTGGCTTCCAGATAATATTTAGCTTTTTCAAAATCGGGTTTAAAGCCAAAATTATTTTCAATATCTTTTTCAATATCTTTCTGTTCTTCAATAAGAGATAACTCATAAATGGACTGGGCATTATCGGTAACAGGCCCGTAACTGTCAACGGCGATAGTTACAGGCCCCATACCCAGCATGCCAAAAGCTACCAGACCGAAAGCAAAAATGGAAGGATAAATCATAAAATCGCCAAGTCCGAATGTGCTGGCGAAGTAAGCTCCAAACATTAAAAATAAAAATATCATCCCTTTCCAGAAAGCGCTGAAATTACCTGCTACCAAACCGGATAAAATGGTCAATGACGAACCTCCTTCGCGTGATGCCTGCACAATTTCATTGACATGCTTTGACTTGGGGCTGGTAAAAATTTTTGTAAACTCAGGTATCAATGCAGCGCCCAACGTACCAAAGCTGATAATGGTTGACAAAATTAACCACAGGTCGGGGTTTAAACCTCCGATGGAGGATGACGGGCCTATCATCAGGTAACTGACGATAAAAGTGATTATTATAGAGAGTATAGATGTAATCCAGACAAGGTTGGTAAGTGGTTTTTCAAAGTCAATATCGTCTTTTTTCCCATAAAGTGATTTACTTAAGGCGCTGTTGATCCAGAATGACACTATAGATGTGACAACCATAAGCACGCGCATGGCAAAAATCCATGTCAGCAAGGTTGTCTGGAAATCAATTTTAAGAGCTTCATCCAGATTAAAACCAACAGCGAGGACAATAAATGAAATAAGAGCAACACCGGTAACTCCATAGGTTTCAAACCCATCGGCAGTTGGGCCAACGCTGTCACCTGCATTGTCGCCTGTGCAGTCGGCAATCACTCCGGGATTTCGGGGGTCGTCTTCCCCGATTTTGAATACGACTTTCATTAAGTCGGAGCCAATATCAGCTATTTTGGTAAAAATGCCACCGGCAATACGTAATGCAGAAGCACCAAGAGATTCTCCAATGGCAAAGCCAATGAAGCTAGCACCGGCAAGTTCTCTGGGAACAAACAACAAAATTATCAGCATCATTATCAACTCGACACATACCAGCATAACGCCTATACTCATCCCGGCATTAAGAGGAATAGTATGTAATTTAATAGGTTTGCGTTCAAGAGATGCAAAAGCCATACGACTGTTGGCAAGCGTATTCATCCGGATGCCAAACCATGCTACGCCATATGAGCCTAAAATGCCTATAACTGTCCAGGATAATATCAACAGGACACCGCTAGCATTGGTATGTAATAGAAATCCATAATAAAATCCTATGCAGAAGGCAATAAAAACAAAAAGCAATATTAAAAATTTCCCTTGCTGTATCAGGTAGGTCTTGCATGTTTCAAAAATAACTTTTGACACATCAAGCATAGATTGGTGTGCTTTCAGCCCTTTAACTTTAAGAAATTGATACAGCCCAAAAAACAAGCCTAGAAAGCAAATTAAAAATCCGAAGAGCAACAAATGATTTTGTCCTGATGTCAGTTCAGGGATTTTCAAATCAGCTTCACTGCTAAATGCCATAACAGGTAACAAAAATAAAACCAGTGTTAAAAAGGTTTGAAAAATTTTCTTCATTAAAAAATGATTTTAATATTAAAAGAAGGTAAAAATACATATTTTTAATCATTTATGATATACTTTTTTTATATAATTTATTATGGGTGGTTTTGTTTTATTACAGAATGATTTTATCTTTGCATATACAATTTTATAATTAAGGCAACCCTCCCTGATGGAAAAGATTAAGCTTGATGTTGTAGGTCTTATAAACAGTCAGACACAAAGCGGTGCTTATACAATTATCCTTGAGGATAAAGTTAAAAAAGAACGTTTACGGATAATTATTGGACTCAGTGAAGCGCAATCCATATATATTGCGTTAGAAAATGTCAAGCCTCCGAGGCCATTAACCCACGACCTGTTTAAAATGTTTTCAGAAACTTTTCATATAAAAATCACAGAAATTATTATCACCAAGCTTTCCGATAATGTTTTTTTCTCAAAACTTATATGTACTGACGGGCAGGAAGTTCAAGAAGTTGATTCCAGGACGTCAGATGCCATTGCACTGGCCATCAGGTTTGGCTGCCCTATTTATGCCACCAGGCAGGTGATGAATGCGGCACGGAGTTTCGAAAACGAAGAAAATGAAATTATAAGGGATAACATAGAAACATCCGAACAACCACAGGAAGAAGAAAGCGAAAAAGAAACCGCTTCTTTAACAAGCTTGGCAGCATACTCTCTTGAAGAACTTCATGAAATGCTTAAGAAAGCAATAGCTGATGAGGAATATGAGAGAGCGTCCAAAATTCGCGATGAAATAAAAAAATGGAAATAATTTTAAATTGTTTTAAAACCCTGTTACTATGAATTTAAAACTTCGTCTGACCGTAATGAGCTTTTTCCAGTTTTTTGTTTGGGGGGCATGGCTGATTACTATTGCAACATACTTTTTTTCCAATAAAATGGGTAATGGGGAGCAGTTTGGCGCAATTTTCTCGACTCTGGCACTCTCTTCCTTGTTTATGCCGGCACTGACAGGTATTATCGCTGACAAATGGCTAAATGCAGAACGTTTGTATGGGATTCTGCACATCCTTTATGGATTGGTGCTTTTAATGGTTCCATGGGTTAGAGATGCAAACAATCTTTATTATGTGATTTTTCTTGCTATGATATTTTATATGCCCACTATTTCTCTCTCGAATACTATCGCATATAATATTTTAAAAAGAAATAATTTCGATGTGATAAAGGTGTTTCCTCCAATCAGGGTTTGGGGCACTATTGGTTTTATTATTGCTATGTGGATAACCAACCTCTCGGGAAGTAAGGCAAATGCCAATCAGTTTGTTATTGCGGCTGTAGCAGCTATTGCACTTGGGCTATACTCATTTACCCTGCCCAAATGCCCTCCTGAGAAATCAATCTCAAAAGGAGCTACTTTTTTTGAGATGCTCGGCTTAAATGCATTTAAACTTTTCGCAAAATATAAAATGGCATTGTTTTTTATTTTCGCCATGTTTCTGGGCGCTGCATTACAACTAACAAATATGTATGGCGATACCTTTTTGGATGATTTCAAAAACAATCCCCTTTACGGACCAAAGTCTTTTGTGGTAAAGTATTCGACAATCATCATGTCAATTTCTCAAATTTCAGAAACACTATTCATACTTACCATTCCGTTTTTCCTGAGACGATTTGGTATAAAAAAAGTCATGTTGTTTTCCATGATTGCCTGGGTTCTCCGTTTCGGATTGTTTGCTTATGGAAATCCTGCTGAGAATTTATGGATGATTATTTTATCCTGTATAATATACGGAATGGCTTTCGACTTTTTTAATATTTCAGGCTCCTTATTTGTTGAAACAACTACCGATTCAAAAATCAGAGCAAGTGCGCAAGGTCTGTTTATGATGATGACGAATGGCTTTGGGGCTTTTTTAGGAAGCAAAATCAGTGGCTTTGTAATTGATAACTATTTCACAACTGCTGACGGTAAAAACTGGCATGGGATATGGCTTACTTTTGCAATATATGCCTTGGTTGTTGCAGTATTGTTTGCTATTTTATTTAAACACAAGCATGACAGAAAAGCTGTGATGAATGTCAGCCATTAATACAAAAGGAATACTTTGTTGTATTTGGGGATAAAAGAATTAATTTTTAATCATTTGATTTAAGTAAAAAATTTATGTCTGTAAAAATTGGAATTAATGGTTTTGGTAGGATAGGCAAGCTTGTTTTCAGGCTTTTGCAGGAAAAACCGGATATTGAAATCGTGGGTATTAATGACCCCGCAGACACGAAGGTTCTTGCTCATTTATTGAAATATGATACTGCACATGGTAAATTTTCCGGGACAATAGAAGTAACAGGTGATAAGCTAGTAGTCAATGGGAAAAAAATTAATGTGTATCACGAAAAAGCTCCTGCATTGATACCCCGCACCATGCATGGGACTGACATCGTCATAGAATCCTCAGGGGTTTTTACCAGCCGGGAACAGCTTATGCAGCACTTGAAATCAGGAGCCAGAAAAGTGATACTGACCTGTCCCCCCACCGGAGAGCTTGACAAAACTATTATCATTGGTGTTAACGAAGATACACTTAGTAATTCAGACACCATTATTTCGAATGCGTCCTGTACAGCTAACTGTGCTGCTACTCTTTTAAAAATTATGCATGAGAATTTCGTCATCGAAAAGGTTTTTATGAACACCGTGCATCCTGCAACCAATAACCAGCGGCTTGTTGATGCACCCCATTCTGACCTCAGGCGCTCACGAACCGCATTGTCGAATATCATTCCTACTACTTCCACTGCGATACCTATTATCAAAAAACTGATGCCATTTCTGAGCGATTGTTTCGACGGGCTGGCTACCCGGGTTCCTGTTTATGATGGTTCGTTAATAGAACTCAACATCGTTATTAAGAAAAAAACAGATGCCGTTGAAGTAAATAATATTTTCAGAAAAGCAGCTGAAGAAAAATATAAAGGAATCATTGAATATACAAACGAACCTGTTGTTTCAAGCGACATTATCGGCAACCTTCATTCGGCAATATTCGACAGCCTTTCAACAAAAGTCATAAAAAATGATTTTGTTCAAATCATCGGCTGGTATGATAATGAATTTGGGTATTCGAGCAGGGTGGTGGACCTGATTAAGCTGATGAAAAAAATCATTTAAAGTTTTTTATAAAGCTATGATAGATACAGTCAGAGAAAATGTCGGGATAATATCTATTATCTTTCTTATAACTTAAATGAATCATAAATTATGCTCTTGATTTTTAATTTTTTTATTATAAAAAACGTTTTCATGAAACTCTTATTTAAATTTCCAAATATTGTCATCAAGATATACAGAAATATGAAAAATTTCGTTTAATAGTTTTGTCCTGATTTTGTTAACTTTGCTCTACAAAACAAATATGAATATTATATGAAAAATAAGTGTTTATAAGAAAAAATTAATGTTAACATATCAAAATGTTTTGAATGCCATCTTTGAAGCTGTTGATGAATTTAATCTTCTTCACCAGACAGATCAGCTTCTTGAAAAGTCAGCAAACACGGCGCTTTTTAACCGTCCCGGTTATACGCGAAAAGGCGTTCTCGATTCGCTGGGGCTGATTAATTTTTTAGTTGTTCTTGAAGAAACCTTTAAAAGAAAACTTCCCGGTTTTTATTTGAATATTGCAGGCTTACTGGAAAGCAAACATGATACTTTGAAAAACATAGATACTCTTGCAAAAGCAATAGTGGAAATGCCGGAAAAAACGAATCCCGATGAATAAGGATAGTATAAAATGTCTTTTGTTATCAGATTTTACCATAAATAACCTTGCCGGATATTTGGAAAAAGATACGAACGACCTGGGAATAAAAACAATTATTCCTCCATTTAACCAGGTGAAGCAAATTTTGATAGACCATGAATCGGCTTGCTGGATAGAAAAGCCCGATGTTGCCTTTGTATGGACAAGGCCGGAAGGAGTGATAAGCAGTTTTAATAAAGTACTGAACTCTGAAGAATATAGTATTGATGAAGTGCTTGATGAAGTGGATGTTTTTTCAGACATGCTGAAAAACATTAAAAAGCTGGTGAATAAGGTTTTTATTGCGAGCTGGAGTTACGATCCGGAAATAAAATCATGGGCAATGCTTGATTACAAGGCAGGTATTGGAATCCCATACACCATCATGCAAATGAATAAGCGCCTTATGGATAATTTTTCTGGTGTTAATGATTTTATATTTCTCGATTCACAAAAGTGGGTGGCTTTATGCGGAAAAGATGCTTACCATGCTCAGCACTGGTATCTGAGCAAAACCCCTTTTCATTTTTCTGTTTTTTCTCATGCTGCCGGAACACTTAAATCAAGCATCCGTGCATTGTCAGGAAAATCAAGAAAAATCATCATCCTTGACCTTGATGATACGTTGTGGGGGGGCATTGTTGGCGATTTGGGATGGGAGAACATAAAACTCGGTGGCCACGACCCTGTAGGAGAGGCCTTTGTTGACTTTCAGAAAACATTAAAATCATACAAAAACAAAGGAGTGTTGCTTGCCATAGTAAGTAAAAATGATGAAAATAAAGCTCTCGAAGTGTTTGACAAACATCCCGAAATGTTACTTCGTAGAGATGATTTTGCAGGGTGGAAAATAAACTGGGGCGACAAAGCAGCTAACATTGCTGCATTGATGAAAGATGTAAATCTGGGTTTTGAATCTGCTGTTTTTATTGATGATAACCCTTCTGAAAGAGCCAGAATAAAGGAGTCATTTCCTGAAATTCTTGTCCCCGAAATGCCTCAGGATAAAATGTTGTTTGTAAAAACACTTCACAGTCTGGATTGTTTTAATACTGCTTTTGTCAGTGAAGAAGACCTGTCAAGAAACCGTATGTATGCTGAAGAAAAAAACAGGAGAAGTGAAAAGGCTATATTTAGAAACATTGAAGACTGGATAAAAACAACAGGTATTAAAGTTTGTGTGGAAAAACTGAATATCACAAATATCGAAAGAACTGTTCAGTTGTTGAATAAAACCAATCAGATGAACCTTTCCACAAGGAGAATGACGGAAAAAGAATTGACAGAATGGGCTGATGAAAAACCCCATTTTATGTGGACCTTTACTGTTTCTGACAAATTTGGTAACTCCGGCCTTACAGGGATACTTGGCTTAAATGTCATAGGCGATGTTTGCAGAATTGAAGATTTTGTTTTGAGCTGCAGGGTTTTTGGAAGAAAAATCGAAGAAGTCATGATTGGGTATGCATATAATAAAGCAATACTTTTGAAATGTAAAACCATAGTAGCAGAATACATCCCAACCGATAAAAATACTCCCTGCTTCAATTTTTTTAAGAATTCGGGATTTGCTGAAAATGCTAACCTGTTCGAGCTGGAGACAAGCAAGAAATTTTTAATACCTGATTTTATTGAAGTCTTTGAAAAATAATCCTTGTTGAAATGAAATTAAATAATCTGTTGTGCTATTAAATTATGAAAATTCACTATTTCAAATATTTACAAGATATTGACGGTTCAGATTTCGACTATACCATTAGTTTTGCAAAATGATTTTTAATTTACTTAATTTTATTGTAATTATTACTGAAGAACCAGAGAAAGAGAGGTGAACTAATTCGACAATTAAGCTTTTAGGCTTATGCTGAGTATCAGACCTC